>JAISZH010000168.1 GCA_031269345.1 Desulfovibrio sp.
GTTAATTTTCTATTTGGAATTGGAAGGCGCGACAGGATGTCGCGGCGAAATGCGAAGCATTTCGGAGGCAAGGTGAACCAAAGTTTTCGCTGCAGCCGACAGATAAAAATTGAAGGGCGTAATTTTTATCTGGAATACGAATTGCCCCTTATGGGGAAACCCACAGTAAAATACATCCGCCGCGTTCTTTTTTGGAATAAGCCGCTGATTCGCGCCGTTTCCGGCACGATTTTTGCCCGGAGAAGGAGAGAGCAACCCTACAAAACCGCGCCTTTTCCCAAAGGCGCGGTTTTGTCGTTTCCCTCACCGGGGCGCGGTTTTCCGCGTTCCGGTTTTTTTTTCGCGCAGCCGGTGAAGAAACGAGAAATTCGCTCTTCACCGGCTGCTTCTTTTGTTGCTGTACCCACACACCCGCCATAGGGCGGGAGCAAAGATGAGGACTCCCTGCCAATAGCTGATGGGGCACTCAAAAGTTTTGTGGGAACAATTTTTTATAAAATTGGCTGAATATGGCGAATAATCAGGATTTTTGATTTAGAGCAGTTCACGGTGAACTGCTCTGCAAGGATTTGTGTGCAAATCCTTGCCGTGAAACAGGAGCAGGCGGGCTTTGCCCGCCGTAAGCGAGCTGTTTCAAGCGTTAATTGCTCTAGTAGGCGGTAATATTTACATAACATCACAGCGGGGAACATCTTATGACAACAAAAATAAAGATTATTACTGGTTTTATTGTGATGATCATTATAATTTCTTCCATTTCTATAATTGGATATCGAGGATTATCGGCTACTTCAGCGCTGTTTGTGGAATTTGGCGATTCCGCGTCCCTTAACGTGGTTTCAAGTGATACAGTCAGTAACATCAATGCTTCAGCCTATTACCTTGAGAAATTTATGCGGCTATCTGATATTAAAGACATGGAACGCTCAATCTCGGCACAGGAAAAATCACTGGAACTTGTGCGAGTGGCAATTACGCATAGCCGGGATCCTGGGCATACAGAAGAATTGCGGCAGGCAGAGAAAATTCTTATTGAATATGTATCCACCCTCAAATTGATGAAGGGAAATCTCGGAGCATGGTATAACGACTTCAACAAAATTATTGTTCAAGGTCTTGAAAAGGCTGAACAAACCCTTGCGGACGTCGGGGACATGGCCGTCACGATCAATAATACCGATGCTCTTGCCAAGCTGAACAGTGTTTGGCGTTTGCTCGTCAACCTTGATACCGCGCTCAGCAGTTTCCGGCAAAGCGGCACACCGGAAAATGCCCGCCGGGTTGATAACCTCCTCGGACAAGCATCTACCATTAATGCACTTTTTCAATCGACACTAAAATCGGAAAAAGGCAATAACTATTTCGCCGAGTATAAAAGGCTGTTTGACGCTATCATTGACACATATAAGAAGCACAAATCCGCTGTAATTCAGACCGAATCAATTCTGGAGCAAACGTATAAATGGGATGCCATACTCGAAGGAGCAAGCGTGAAAATCAGCTCTGAAGCAGATGCTGAGCAAAAGAAGAAGCATACTCAATTTGTGGAGTTTAACAGCAATACGATATTTTCCATGCTTCTTTTTTCCGGGCTCGGTCTTCTGATCGGCATAGTTTTCGCGGCTTTTATCATTTATGGCTTGATTGCTGCCCTGAACAAAATTTCCGGCCTCGCCGAGGCTGTTGCTGGCGGTGATTTTGATCATGCTGCCACTATCAGAGAAAAAGGCGAAATAGGAAAAGTAGCTGAAGCCATACAGCGCATTCCCCATACTTTGAGAACTATTCTCCAGGATTATCTGGATCTTGAACAAAAAATTGCACATGGGGCAATCTCCGCAAAAGCGGACAAATCAAAATATCACGGCGGTTTTTCTATTCTTGTGGAAGGCACGAACAAAATTCTTGGGTGCTTCAATTTCCTCATTGACAATATCCCTTCGCCTGTCGTCGTGCTGAACAATGATGCAAAAATTGAGTACATGAATACCGCGGCCCAAAATGTGGGCGGTTCCCAATTCCAGGGAAAAACCTGCAAACAGGTGTTCAACTTCGAAGATGACGGCACTGATGCGGATGCTCTCCGCAGGGCCGCCGCCACACTACAGCCAGCCAGCGGAGAAACCACGGCTCATCCCGGAGACAAAGCTCTGGACATCAGGTATACGGCCATCCCCCTGGTGGACCCAAGCGGAAAGCTCACCGCCCTGCTCCAATTGCTCGTCGATCTCACCGAGATCAAAACACGCCAGCGGACAGTCCTGCAGGTCACGACCGAGGCGGCGGAAATAGCCAACCGTGTTGCCGCCGCTTCAGAAGAACTTGCCGCCCAGGTGGAAGAAATATCCCGTGGTTCAGAGGTGCAACGCGCCAGGGTGGAAACCACGGCTTCGGCTATGGTGGAAATGAATTCTGTGGTCCTCGAAGTGGCTCAAAATGCGAGCAAAGCTTCGGAGCAGAGCGAAATTACCCGCTCCAAGGCCGAAAGCGGCGCGGAATCGGTCAACAACGTGGTCAAGTCCATCGGCCATGTTAACGAGGTGGCTTCCACCCTTCAGGTCAATATGCAGGAGCTTGGCACCCAGGCCGAGAGCATTAGCGAGGTCATGAACGTCATTTCAGATATCGCTGATCAGACCAATCTGCTTGCTCTTAATGCCGCCATTGAAGCGGCACGGGCGGGGGAAGCCGGGCGCGGGTTCGCCGTGGTGGCTGACGAGGTACGCAAACTGGCCGAGAAGACCATGCTGGCCACCCAGGAAGTGAGCGCCAAAATCCGCGCCATTCAGCAATCCTCCCGCACCAATATTGAGGCTGTGAACACCGCCGTCAGCAGTATAATGACAGCCAACGGCCTTGCGGATTCCTCCGGCGTGGCACTGAAGGAAATCGTGTCCTTCGCTTCCAATAGTTCCGCTATTGTGTCCTCAATCGCCACCGCCGCCGAGGAGCAGAGCGCGACCTCCGGGGAAATCAGCCATGCCATTGAGGAGATAAACCGCATTGTGGGTGAAACCAGCAACGGCATGGTTCAATCCTCTGCGGCCGTGCAGGAACTTTCCCACATGTCCCAGGAACTGCGCCGGGTGATGGACAAGCTTGACGAAAAGGGCCTTCCGCAGACAAAGCCAGCCTTGGCGAAAGCATGAGGCAATCCCAACCGGCGCCTACGGGAACCGGGTGCGATAAATACTGCGCCGCGTCCGGCGGGGCGATACGCTGCAACCCGCTGCCTGCCGCATCCGCAGCCTCGGCGCTGGCGTCACCACGCATAGGCACAACATGGCCTAAAAATTGTTATTTTTTTAAAAGTTCCGGTGAGGGAATATCCCCCATGTCCGGATATCCTGGCGATTTTGCCTTTTTGCGTGGTGGATTCTGATATAGGTTGTTGTCGAAATCGCCGCGGTTTTATAGCTCAACATAGTAACATGAAGTGCCGCCCGGATTGTCGCCCCACAGGGCCAATCTATCAATATGCAAGGAGGGTAACATGTCAGATTCAAAAAAGAAATCCGGAATCAGCCGGCGTGCTGTGTTGAAAGGCGCTGCGGTTACCGGCGCGGCTGCTCTGGTGACGCCGTTGTCCACGACGACGGCGGAGGCGGTGCCACCGCCGGACAAATGGGATCAGAGCGTTGACGTCGTGGTCGTCGGAACCGGCTACGCCGGTTTGTCCGCCGCCGTTGAGGCCAAAGACGCCGGCGCGAACGTGCTCGTTATCGACAAGGCGGACATTGTCGGAGGGAATTCCGTCATCGCGAGCGGCGGATACAACTGCGCCGATCCTGAGAGGCAAAAACCTCAGGGCATTGAAGATTCCCCGGATTTGCATTTCGCGCAAACCATGGCCGGCGGAGATTTCCGGGCTGATCCGGCCAAAGTGCGCTACTATGTAGATCACGCCCTGGACGGTGTGAAATGGCTGGAGAAACTCGGCGTTGTTTTCGAACCGAAGGTGTACACCATCGTCGGCGCGATCCACCCCAGAAGCCATGACCCCGTCAATCACGGGCGCGGCGGGGCCATTATCGCTGTATTGAAAAAAAATGTCGAAGAGCGGCAAGTACCCGTGCGCCTGAGTTGCGCCCTGAGCGGCATTGTGCGTCGCAATCCACTGGACGGAGAGGTTCTGGGAGTGCAGGTTAAAGAAGGGAGAGGGGTCAAGCACATTGAGGCCAAGCGCGCCGTGGTGCTCGCCACGGGCGGTTTCGGGGCGGATGTGCCCTTCCGTTCCAAATATGCCCCGCAATACGACGACAAACTCCCGACGACCAATGTGCCCTGGGCCACAGGCGAGGCGCTGTGCTATTCACAGGATGTGGGCGCCGATGTCGTCGGCATGGACTATATCCAGCTACTGGTAGCCTGCAACTACTTCACAAAAAAATACGGCGACATCGCCAACCTCGGCGTTGATCACGCCGTTTTTCTCAACCTGAAGGGCAAACGCTATGTGGCGGAAGACGCCAGACGCGATGTTCTGGCCGGGAGCACCATGGCTCAGCCGGAAAAGGTGTTTCTCTGGGTCGCCGATGACCGGGCGGCCAAGCGATACACTTTGGACAGGATCAAGGTGTCTCTGGACAAGGGCTTGTGCTTTACCGCTCCCACACTGGAGGAGCTGGCCGCGATACTGGAAGGGAAGCTGAAGGTTCCGCCTGCGGATTTTCTGGCCTCCGTCAAGCGCTACAACGAACTTGTCGCCTCCGGCAAGGACAGCGATTTCGGGAAAAAGGACGTCAACCTCAAAACTCTTGAGAAAGGGCCGTTCTGGGCAAGTCCGACCCAGGCGGGGGTGCATCACACTATGGGAGGTTTGCGTACAACGCCCACAACGGCGCAAGTGCTGGACAGGCTCGGCAAAATTATTCCCCGTCTGTATGCCGCCGGCGAAGTCACCGGCGGCGTGCACGGCACAAACAGGCTGGGAGGCAACGCCACCAGCGACTGCATTGTCTTTGGACGGTTAGCCGGACAGTTGGCGGGTAAGGAGCCTCGAAGGGCGTGACGCGGATGTCCGCCTGAGACGTTTCCCTCGCTTACACATCTGACGGGTGCGCCGTTGCTACATTGAGACGGCGCACCTGGCATTTTTATTTGACAAGGGGTGTTCAGAAGTCCGGACGCCTCCCTCCGCTTTGCAGAAAGACGCTGTCCATCCCGTAAGCCAGGAAGGTATATCCGGCCTCAAGCTTCTCCCGCAAGGCGGCGGCATCCGGCCAGACCACATGGTAGCCTTTGCCGATTTTGTATTCGTCCGCCTTGCGTTCTACAAGCGCCAGCGCCTCCAGAAATGTCGGCTCGTCAAAACGCGCCGTAATACCCATGGAGGCGGAAAGGTCATAAGGGCCGACCATGCAGGCGTCCAGGCGCGGATGCGAAAAAATTTCGTCCAGGCGCTTCACGGCGTTGATGTGCTCGATCTGGGCCACCAGGACTATCTCCTGCCCGATACCGGAAGGCCCGAGATGGGCGTCGAAATCCCGCCCGTAGGCATTGGCCCGGCAAAAGCCCACTCCGCGCCGTCCCCCGGCGAATTCCCGCCCGCCCGGATATAGGCTTTGGGCAATAGCCCGATCAAGCTGCTCCCGGCTTTCGATCATGGGAAAAATAAGGCCGGCGGCGCCGGAATCCAGAGCGTACTTGCCCTGGGTCAGCCCCGCTTCGGCCAGACGCGCGAAAGGCGCGGTCCCCCAGCGTTCAAGGGCGCGGAACACGTCCGGGAGATGCGCGCGCGTAAAGGCGCCATGTTCCATATCTACGGCCGCCCATTCATAGCCCATGCGGGCGATGATTTCCGCTGTCTCCGGACTTGGCAGTTGCAGCCAGGTGCCGACACAGGCCCGGCCAGCGCGGATCTTCCGCCTGATTTCCGCATTTGACGACATGTTCCCCTCCTTCTTGCCTCCCGAACCGCTTCGCGTTTCGGCGCGGCATCCTGCCGCGCCATATCAATTCACTGTAAAAATTATGACAATCTTTATCGCGAATTGGCATTACGCCGTTTGTTCCTGTCCAACATGCGATATATGGTGGACAGAGTCTGAATCCGCCCGTACCTTCCCGCCTTTAGCGCCATACCTGCCTACCGGGAAACACGGCCTATCATTACATATTTTAATGCGAATTGGAATAATACTGTTCCTGATGTTGATTATAATTATTTGTAAAATAAAATAGTTACAGGGAGAAAATACGATATTGTCCAAAGGCAGAACAAAAAAATACATTTATGTAATTTGTCGGCATATCCTCAAATTTCGTTCCACGAGCGGATGAGGGCTTCGTAGATGTCTTTGGCCGCGCGCAACTGATCCAGAGGGCAGGATTCATTAGTTTTAAGCGATACATGGCGCTAGAATCCTATCAACTCTCTGACCCCTTCCATGGTCTTTGCGGCTTCTGCCCTGGCTTTCTCGTTTCCGGCCTCCAGTACCTCCCGCACAAAACCCGGCTTCGCATCCAGAAAAGCGCGGCGCTCGCGCATAGGCGCAAGAAAAGCCTCAATCCCGCGCAAAAGTATTGCCTTGCAGTCCACACAGCCAATGCCGGCGCTAAGACACCCCGCGCGGATCTCCGCCTGGGTCTGCTGATCCGTAAGCAGTTCATGATAGGGGAAAAGATTGCAGTGTTCCGGGTTGCCGGGGTCTTTGCGCCGCAGTCTGGCCGTATCCGTGAGCATTTCCCTGATTTTGGGGGCGATCGTGTCCATGCCCTCGGAGAGCAGAATGCCGTTGTTATAGCTTTTGGACATCTTTCGCCCGTCAAGCCCCGGACATTTGGGCTGAGGAGTGAGGCGGGCCTCTGGTTCGGGAAAGAACTCGCCATAGAAATTGTTGAAACGGCGGGCTATCTCACGGGCAATCTCCAGGTGCGGAAGCTGGTCCTGCCCCACCGGCACCCACTGCGGGCGGTACATTATGATGTCCGCGGTCATCAGCACCGGGTAGCCCAAAAAGCCGTAAGTGCCGAGATCCTTGTGGCTCAGCTGCTGCAACTGTTCTTTATAGGTGGGACAGCGCTCAAGCCAGCTCACCGGGGTAATCATGGACAAAATCAGGTGCAGTTCGGCCGTTTCCTTGATCCGCGACTGCTGAAAAATGACCGCCCGCTCCGGGTCCAGTCCCGCCGCCAGCCAATCCTTGACCATTTCGGGAATAAATTCCCTTATGCGCGCGGCTTCTTCATATTCGCTGGTCAACGCATGCCAGTCGGCCACGAAAAAAAAGCTTTTCAACTCATCCTGCATGGCGAGCCAATTTTTTATAGCTCCGAAATAATGACCGATATGCAGCGAGCCGGTCGGGCGCATCCCGGACAAACTGCGCTTGGCCGCGTCCTTGTTCAGCATGGACGTTGTCTTGCCTGGCGACACCGTATCCTCCTTCATGAATGGAAAAACCTCTGCACGTAAAACAACCCGGCCGGGACACTGAAGAGCAGGGTGATGAAATCAACGCTGGCGCTTATCAGCGGCACGAGAACATAGCGGAAAAACCCCGTGCCCACCAGCAAAACAATAATGAACATCCCGTAGCGGCCAAGCTGCATATAGGCAAAAGCGAGAGGACGCGGCAGGATTCCGGCCAGAATATGGCTGCCGTCAAGCGGGGGGATGGGCATGAGGTTGAACCAGCACAAGGCGCAGTTGATGGAAATGCCCAGCCAGGCCGACTGGGCGATCAAGAGCAGAACAATTGAGGCGGAAAACCCGGCCTGGGCCAGGTTGAGCGCAAATTTCAAAATCAGGGCGCACAAGCAGGCCGTCAGGAAATTGCTCAGGGGACCGGCCAGGGAAACCAGTATCGAAGCCAGACGCGGGTTTCTGAAAAAACGCGTCTGCACGGGCACCGGCTTGGCCCAGCCGATGATGAAGGGACTGAACAGCGCCGTGAAGACGAAAATACCCAGTCCCATCGGGTCGATATGTTTTATCGGGTTCAAGGTAAGCCGGCCCAGGTGTTTGGCGGTGGGATCGCCCATTTTGAAGGCGGTGTAACCGTGGGCGACCTCATGGCATATTATACCGAAAAGGGCCGGCACGAAGGCCAGCCCGAAATTGAGAAGGGATGATGTGAACTCACGCATGGTGAACCGCGGGCGACAAGTCCGTCAAGCCTTTTTCTCAGCGAACACCCGCTTGATCGTATCCTTCAGCATGGTCAGATCGACTGATTTGACGACGTAGGCGTCGGCGGCTATGGACTTGAGATCGTACTGGAAGCTGTCGTAAGAAGTGCTTAAAATCACGGGCAGAGCGCTGTCCGCGGCACGGATGATCTGCAGGATATCCAAACCGGTCAAAGGGTTGCCTTCAAGCTTTATATCAAGAATCACGGCATCAGGCTTTTCTTTGGCTATCACCTCCATTATGGGGGTGCGGCCGTCCGTGAGCGCAACGCTATACTCGCCGCCTTCCAGTTCTTCCTGGTACAACAGGCGGATATGGAGTTCGTCGTCCACTACAAGGATCTTCTTGCGCATAGTGAACCTCCGTTTACAAATATGTACACTGAAAAGCAAATTTTTCAATGCAGGAACATCAGCCGGAAACGGCGTTTTCCGGCTGACTTGCTTTGCCATGTTGTACATCGGCCTTGCGGCCGGCGTACTGGTTTCCGGCAACCCGCAAGCTGCCGTGTCCCGATTTCCTTTAAAATCTTACCCCGCCCTATATCACGCGTCAAACATTATTATAAGGAAATGACAAATTTTCCCTCCGTTCGCGGGAAAAGGGTTCCAGCGAAAAAGGACCCGCGCCCGGTTCCGGAACGCTCCTGTTTTCCGTCCGCGCGACCGGGAAAATATGCATTGTGTTCAGGGAGGCAAATTGCTAGAATGGGATAATGAGACAGCATTCAGCTTCAATCCGGGAAAAGCCGTGTCCATAGGCGATCGCCTCGCCCGGGGCATCCTGATCGGAGGCGCGGTCGGCGCCTTGTATGTCGTTTTCGGCTATGGCTCCAATATGTTCTTAGCGGTGGGGGCAGGCGCCCTGGCCGGGTTTCTGGCCGGGCTGACGCGGGCCATCCTGGACAAAAGGCGCAAGGATGACAAGCCTGATTAACTTATGGCGTGTTAACTTCAAACGTCAACACGCCCCGCAGGGGTTTGCCCCGCAAACCCCTGCCGCGAGATGCCCGCGGGTGGGCTTTGCCCGCTGTCAGGCAAGCGTCTCAAGCGTAAATGCTATAGGGCTGCTTTGTTTAAAAACTACCACATAGTAATTTTCAAGGATCGGGAAGGCGGTTTCCGCAAGCTGCGCATGCGCGGCTGGTTCGGAGTTTTCATATTCCTGCTTGTCTGCGCCTCAATCGGGTCAGCCGTATATTTTTTCGGTTATTATACGGAATCTGTCGTGCTGGCCCGCAGGCTGGCCGACGCGCAAAAGCTCCTGCGCGCCCAGACCGCCCAGATACTGAGCCTTGCGGGCAAGGTCGAAAGCCTTGAAAAGGACGTGCGCCGGGTGCAACTGTTCGACTCCAAACTGCGTGTGCTCCTGAACGTGGACAAAGATACCCCCGAGGAAAACGAGGACCGGGCGGAAACCCAGGCGCGCGTCGGGGAGATGGTCAACCCGCTGCTCCTTGCCAGGCACCGCGAGCTTTTCATGCGCCGGCTGCACAGCGTTGTGGACGAACTCTCCGGTTCGGTGAGCCTTGAGGAGGTAGGGCAGCAGACCCTCGTCACGCTTTTGCGCGGCAACAAGGATTCCCTGCTCTCCACTCCGTCCATCTGGCCCGTCCGGGGCACGCTGACCTCCGGTTTCGGCCTGCGCCGTTCCCCCATCTCAGGTTCTGAACGCATGCACCAGGGTCTCGACATATCAAATCGTATCGGCACGCCGATTCGCGCCCCGGCGCGCGGGGCGGTGACTTTCTCCGGGCCGGACGGGGCGTACGGCATCTGCATAACCATCGACCACGGCAACGGCATAGCCACTCGCTACGCCCATCTTTCCAAGTCCTCGGTAAACGTCGGCGATTATGTGCAACGCGGCGACGTTATCGGCTACTTGGGCAATACCGGACGCAGCACCGGCCCGCACCTGCACTATGAGGTGCATGTGCGCGGAATGCCGGTCAACCCCATGCGCTATATTCTCAACTGAGGCGCGGGCCATGAGACTTTCTCCCGAATTTCTGCGTAATCTGGCTGAGGCGTTAAGCCCTCTGTCGCATAGTCTGGCCGCTGGTGTGCTCATTCGCCCCATTCCCCAGCCGCCCCTGAAACTTTCCGGGGAAGAGGAACTGTCCGCCGAAGGTTCGGACAACCCCGTCGACCTGTGCCTGGATCTTGACCGCATGCTCAAAGAATGCGCCCCGGCCATGCGCGAGGCAATGCGGGAACTCCGCGAATGCGGTTCCGGCAGCCAGGAGCAACTTGAAGAAATAGTGGACGAGCTGGCTTCCCCCGCTCTGGACCTTGTGGACATGGCTCGCCGCGTCTGGGAATGCCCTTTCCCGCGCGAGGCGGAAACAGCGCGGATTATGCTGGCGACCCTGGCCGAGGCTCCGGTGACCCAGCTTCTGCAATGGATACTGGAGATCATGCATACGACCATAGATCCCTGGTCCATAGCCGACAACCCGGAACATCCGGACATAAGCTTCGAGCTTGAAATCCCCGACCAGCCCGTGCGCGAGGCCCTTGCCCGCTGGCGCAAGCGCCACCCCGGCGTGCTGCCGGAGGAAGTACTGCGCTACGAACACAAGTATTGATGCCCGCATTGAAAAGCAACCTTTCCCTTGCGGCGAAGGCGGCCGTCGGGCGCCGTTCGGATTTCCACGCGAAAATCTGTAAAATGGCGCATTTTCTTTGAAATCCGAATAAGACAGGCAAATCACAAATCCAATGCCGCCGGCCCGCATCATCCCGCCCCCTCCGCCCGGGTTTTCCGGCTGGGAGGAACTCATGCGCGAAGCTCTCCATGAGGCCGAAGCGGCTGGACAGCGCGGCGAAGTGCCAATCGGGGCCTTGCTCGTCCGTTGGGACGGCGCCATATCAGGACGGGCCGGCAATGAGGTCGAGGGCCGGCGCGACCCCACGGCGCACGCGGAAATGCTCGCCCTGCGGCGGGCGGCGCGCGGGGCCGGGAGCGCCCGTCTCGAAGGATGCTTTTTGATCTCCACACTGGAGCCCTGCCTGATGTGCGCGGGAGCCTTGCCCCACGCCCGTCTGGCCGGTCTGGTCTACGGCGCCCGCGACGCTGCCGCCGGGGCGGTGGATTCCTGCCTGGAGGGACTGGACCAGCCTTTTTTGAACCACCGGGTCTGGCGCCTGGGCGGGGTGCTGGAAGACGAGTGCGCGAAACTGTTGCGCGATTTTTTCCTCGCCAGACGGACATGAGAGAAACAAAAGCCATCCATATCGGTGGGGTTCAGATCGGCGGCGGCGCTCCTGTTGTGGTGCAGAGCATGACCAACACCGATACCCGGGACGCGGAGGCCACGCTGGAGCAGATCGGGCGTCTGGCCCAAGCCGGTTGCGAACTGGCGCGCGTGGCCGTGCCGGACGAAAAGGCAATCGCCGCGCTGCCCCGCATCTGCGCTCTCTCTCCCCTGCCGGTCATAGCCGACATTCACTTCAGCAGCGCTCTTGCCGTTTCCTCCCTGGAGGCGGGCGCGGCCGCCCTGCGCATCAACCCCGGCAACATCGGCGGCGAGACAAGACTCGCCAGGGTCGCTGACGCCGCCAAGGCGCATCGGGCAAGCATAAGGATAGGGGTGAACGCCGGTTCTCTGGAAAAAGACCTGCTCGAACGCTATGGAGGGCCGGGGCCGGAAGCAATGGTGGAAAGCGCGCTCAACCACGCGCTGCTCCTTGAGCGGCACGGATTTGAGGATATCAAGCTCTCCCTGAAATCCTCAGACGTCATGAGCACCATAGCCGCCTGCCGTCTGGCGGCGAAACGGTGCGCCTATCCCCTGCATCTCGGCGTCACCGAAGCCGGCACCCTGGCGCGCGGCCTGGTGAAATCGGCGCTGGGCATAGGCATCTTGCTCTCCGAAGGGATTGGAGATACAATAAGAGTTTCGCTTACGCACGATCCGGTGCGGGAAGTCGCGGCCGCCTACCATATCCTTGGGGCATTGAACCTGAGACGGCGCGGGCCGGAAATAATCTCCTGCCCGACTTGCGGACGCACGGAAATCGACCTCATAGGGCTCGCTGAAGCCGTAGAGGACAAACTGCAGGGTATTGCGGAGCATTTTACGGTGGCCGTGATGGGCTGCGTGGTCAACGGTCCCGGGGAAGCGCGCGAGGCCGATGTAGGCATAGCGGGCGGACGGGGGAAAGGCCTGATTTTCCGCAAGGGAAAAGTTTCCCGCAGCGTCAGCGGAGATCGCGCGGCGTTGCTCGCCGCCCTGGAAAGAGAGATTGACCTAATGCGGCGGGAAGCGCCCGGAGATCGAACGTTTGCGGCTGATCCCCGAATTTACGCGGCGGATGATTGAATTTCCTGGACAGAAGACTGAATTTCCGCCGAAAACAAGGAGTTGACGTATGAAGAACGTGAAGAAGACCGTGGATTTCGTCCCGGACTTCGAAAAAGGCGGGGGGCTGATCCCGGTGATCGCCCAGGATGACAAAAGCGGCGAAGTGCTTATGCTGGCTTATATGAACGAGGATGCCTGGAAGAAAACCCTGGAGAGCGGAGAGGCGCATTACTGGAGCCGGAGCCGCAAAGCCCTGTGGCATAAGGGCGACACCTCCGGGCATGTGCAAAAGCTTGTATCCGCGCGCCTGGACTGCGACAACGACGCCCTGCTTTTACGCATTGAGCAGATCGGCGGCGCCGCCTGCCATGAAGGTTACAGGAGCTGTTTTTTCCGCGAACTGCGCAACGGAAGCGCCGCCTACTGTTCCCCCCTGATCTTCGACCCCGAGGAGGTCTATAAATAATGTCCGGGCAAACTCTGAAACTGGCCATCCCCAAAGGTTCGCTGGAAGATGCCACACTCGCCCTCTTCGCCAGGTCCGGATGGAAAATTTCCATGCAGCACCGCAATTATTTCCCGGCAGTAAATGACCCGGAGCTTTCCATCAGCCTTTGCCGCCCGCAGGAAATGGGCATGTACGTCGGCGAAGGCATTCTTGACGCCGGCCTCACCGGCAAGGACTGGGCCATGGAAAGCGGCGCGGATTTGGTGGTCGTTGCGGATCTGGTTTACTCCAAGCTGAGCAATCGCCCGGCCCACTGGGTTCTGGCCGTAGCCGGGGATTCTCCCTATCACAAGCCGGAGGATCTGGCGGGCAAACGCGTTGCCACCGAAATTATGGGTCTCACCCGGAAATATTTTGAAGGGCGCAATATCCCCGTGACCATAAACTACTCGTGGGGGGCGACCGAGGCCAAAGTCATAGAAGGTCTGGCCGACGCCATAGTGGAAGTCACGGAAACCGGCGCTACCATCCGGGCCAACGGATTGCGCGTCATTGACGAAGTTCTGGCTACCAACACCCAATTAATCGCAAACCGCGAGGCCTGGGCCGACCCCTGGAAGCGCAAAAAAATCGAACAGATTACCATGCTCCTGCAGGGCGCTCTGCGGGCGGAGTCTCTGGTGGGGGTCAAGATGAACGTCCCGGCGGGCAGACTGGACGCTGTTCTGGCCCTCGTGCCCTCCCTGAATTCTCCGACCATCGCGCATCTGCACGATTCCGACTGGCTCTCTCTGGAAATAGTGATTGAAACCAGCGTGGTGCGTGAACTCATCCCCATGCTGGTGGAAGCCGGGGCGCAGGGCATCATAGAATACTCATTGAACAAGGTGATATGAACGCAAGACAGGGCTGCGGCGCTGAAGTCCGTCCCGGCGGAGAATGCGTCAGCTCCGGCGACGCCCGCGTCAGCTCCGGCGATGCCCGCATCAGCCCCGGCGGCGCCCGCGTCAGCCCCGGCGACGCCCGCATCAGCCCCGGCGATGGGGGCGCCCGTCCAGGCGGCGCGCCAGGCTTCCCCCTGAAGCCACGGCATATCTATGGGATTCTCGGGGATCGCCTGGGGCACAGCTTAAGCCCGGCCTTTCACAACTTGGCTTTCGCCCGCGCCGGCTATCCCGGAGTCTATTGTCTTTTTGAAAGACAAAAGGAGTCTTTGCCGGAATTTTTCCGGGCCGCGCGTGCCCTGCCCCTGGCGGGCTTGAGCGTCACCATTCCCCACAAGGAGCATGTGCTCCCTTTCCTTGACCGGCTCAGCGACCGGGCTCGTCTGGCGGGGGCCGTGAATACCGTGCTTTTCGCCGCGGAAGGGGTTTTGGGGGACAATACGGATATAGCCGGATTTCTTTCGCCTCTGCGCGATTATGCGGCAAAAATGAAATTCCCTGACGAAGCGTTGGTCCTCGGGGCCGGCGGGGCCGCCCGCGCCGTACTGGCCGGTCTGCTGGAACTGGGATTTGCGAAAGTCAGCGTAGCGGCCCGCCGTCCGGAAAAGGCGCGCGAGTTGCTGGCAGCCCTGCCTTGGGAGAAGACGACCCGGATTTTTGCTTTGGCCTGGGAGGATCGAGTGTCGGCCCTGAGCGGGAGAGAGGGGGTGCTGGTGGTCAATGCGACCCCGCTTGGCATGCAGGGCGTGCATCCGGGCGCAAATCCGCTTCCCGATGAGGCGTTTGCCCTGCTTTGCCGAAAAGAGGGAGAAAACCTGGCCGGTGCGGACAAAGCCGCCCCTTCCCTGGTTTATGATCTGGTGTATGCCCCCCGGCTTACCCCTTTTCTTGCGGCGGCGCGGGAGCGGGGGCTGGCCTGCCTGGACGGAACGGGTTTTTTCGTCGCTCAGGCCGCCGCGCAATTTTGCCTCTGGACCGGACTCGAACTCTCCCTTGCGGATGCCGGACGGATTTTGGAAGAATATGGCATCAAATAGTCGAAAAAGAGAAGGATACGCATCATGTTGACTGTCCGTAACGCCGCCCTGTTTTTCTCCGCCCCGTGCCTTCTGTCCCTTCTCTTTACAGCCTTGCCCATCCTGCCCGGCATACAGGCCAAGGCCGGGTCTTCCCCCGTTCATCTCGCGGCCGGTCCCGTCCGCGGACTGGGCACGCTCAGACCGCTTCCGCCCCTGCGCGCTTCTCCCCCTTCCCCATACAGCAACAACCCTCAGGATTTCCACAGGGGCTATGTCGGCAACAGTCCGAACGATCCCTGGCACAGGGACAACGACTTCAAAGCCCGCGACTACCAGTTGCGCTATGGTCCCCAGCCGGAATACGCCGCCCCTCCGAGATCTTACGATCCGGCGGCCCCAGGCCCGAGCATCGACCCGCCTTCAGTCCTCTCCGGGCCTGACATGCCGGAATCCTTGGACAAAAAAACCATGCCCCTTATCCCGGACCCGGCGCGGGCGCAAAAAAAATCCGCGCGCGCCGGAAAAACCGCCCGCGACGCTGAAAAACACAGCCCGGGCGACGCGGATTCCCTGCGCCGCATCGCCCCGAACTGAACGCGCCGGTCTTTGCCCCTTCACCCATAACATATTGGTTGTACTCCATCATTTTAAAAAATACAAAAAATTTCCCCCCAACCTCTTTTCAAGAGCGAATACGGCATTATAATTAGCTCGTTTCGGGGATATTTTCCCAACTACATGGAAACCAGAAAAACTCAATTTTCCCGGAGGTTCTTGCATTATGAAGCTTACGCCCCTTAACGACCGTGTCCTGGTCAAGCGCCTTGAAAGCGAAGAAAAGACCGCTGGAGGCCTGTTTATCCCGGATACCGCCAAGGAGAAACCCTCCAAAGGCGAAGTCATCGCTGTGGGACCCGGCAAAACCGCTGAAAACGGCAAGGCCATCGCTATGACCGTGAAGGCCGGCGATGCGGTGCTGTTCAACAAATACGCCGGCACTGAGATCAAACTGGACGGAGTGGATCACCTGGTCATGCGTGAAGACGACATTCTCGCCATCATCGGCTGATCGCCCTAATAACCCGCAAAAAGCAAATTTCAGGAGTAATTAAAGATGCCCGCCAAAGAACTGATTTTCGATTCCAAAGCCCGCGAGCGCCTTTGCCGGGGCGTGGATGTCCTTGCCAACGCGGTCAAAGTGACCCTCGGTCCAAAAGGCCGCAATGTGGTTATTGAAAAATCCTACGGCTCGCCGGTGATCACCAAGGACGGAGTAACCGTCGCCAAGGAAATCGAACTTGAGGACAAGTTTGAGAACATGGGCGCGCAGATGGTCAAGGAAGTCGCTTCCAAAACCAGCGATATCGCCGGCGACGGCACCACCACGGCAACCATTCTTGCCCAGGTCATTTACAAAGACGGGGTGAAGCTGGTGGCCGCCGGGCGCAATCCCATGTCCATCAAGCGCGGTATCGACAAAGCCGTCGCCCGCCTTGTCATTGAGCTTGAAAGCATAGCCAAGCCCACCCGCGACCCGAAGGAAATAGCCCAGGTCGGCACCATCTCCGCCAACGCCGACAGCACTATCGGCAACATCATCGCTGAGGCCATGGGCAAAGTGGGCAAGGAAGGGGTGATCACCGTGGAGGAAGCCAAGGGCTTGGAAACAACCCTTGAGGTTGTGGAAGGAATGATGTTTGACCGCGGTTATCTCTCTCCCTATTTCGTCACCAACGCGGACAAGATGATCTGCGAAATGGACGAGCCGCTCATCCTCATCAACGAGAAGAAGGTATCCAGCATGAAGGAAATGCTGCCCGTGCTTGAGCAGGTCGTCAAGATGGGCCGTCCTTTGGTCGTTATCGCCGAGGATGTGGACGGCGAGGCCCTGGCTACCCTGGTGCTGAACAAACTGCGCGGTTCCCTGCAGGTTGTGGCCGTCAAGGCCCCCGGCTTCGGAGACCGCAGAAAGGCCATGCTTCAGGATATCGCCATCCTTACCGGCGGCCAGGTCGTATCCGAGGAGATGGGCACAAAGCTTGAAAACCTCTCCTTGTCCGATCTCGGCACCGCCAAGCGCGTGCTGATCGACAAGGACAACACCACCATAATCGACGGCGCCGGCAAATCCGATGACATCAAGGCCAGGGTCAAACAGATCCGCGCCCAGATTGAGGAAACCACCTCCGATTATGATCGCGAAAAACTTCAGGAACGTCTGGCCAAGATCGTGGGCGGCGTGGCCGTCATCCATGTCGGCGCGGCCACGGAGACGGAAATGAAGGAAAAGAAAGACCGCGTGGAGGACGCCCTGCACGCCACCCGCGCGGCCGTTGAGGAAGGCATCGTGCCGGGCGGCGGCGTTGCTTATCTGCGCATATCCAGGGCCTTAGACGACGTGAAGCCGGCGGACGACGACGAGGCCGCCGCGGTTTCCCTGGTGCGCCGGGCCATTGAGGAACCACTGCGCCAGATCGCCAACAATGCTGGCTTTGAGGGCAGCATAGTCGTGGAGAAAGTGCGCGAGCACAAGGACGGCTACGGTTTTGACGCAGCCATAGGCGAATACTGCGATCTGAACAAGGCCGGGATCATCGATCCCAAGAAGGTGGCGCGCATCGCCCTGCAGAACGCGGCTTCCGTCGCCTCTCTGCTCCTTACCACCGAATGCGCCGTGGCCGAAAAGCCTGAGCCCAAGAAAGACATGCCCCCGATGGGTGGCGGAATGGGCGGCGGAATGGGCGGAATGGGCGGTATGTACTAGTGCTCACGCCGCCTTCGGCGGCGCGCCCCCCCTTGCGGGGTTGCGACTATTGCCGCGTGACGCGACAATAGTCCGCCGGAATACCCGAAAAAGCAAAAACGGCAGCGGCCCGCTTCCCCCCAACGGGAAACGGGCCGCTGTTTTTTTCATCTGAATTGGCATTGTCAAGCGGAGGGCGCGCGCGTATACTCCAGTCTCCCGATCAGGCCCGGTCCGGGTCTGATTACTGATATCCGCATTGAAAAGTAAACTTTTCCCCGCGGAGAATCGTCAGCCGAAAATGCGGTTTTCGGCTGACTGTCGCCGCTTTGCGGCGACAGCGGCCGCCGGGCCGCTGTTCAGATTTCCAGGCGGAAATCTGTAATCAGTGCATTGATAACTTGTAAATTCTCCCGATCAGGCCATAAAAGCCGCCGGGGATGGAGAGATTGTCATGCGTCTAGTCACCCGCTCCGATTTCGACGGACTTGCCTGCGCCGTGCTTCTTAACTATTTGGGTCTGATTGATCAGTATCAATTCGCCCACCCCAAGGACATTCAAGATGGCCTGATCGAAGCAAACGAAAACGACATTCTGGCAAACGTGCCTTACGTCAAGGGCTGCGGCATGTGGTTCGACCACCACAGCAGCGAAAACGAGCGCGTCGGCACCATAGAGGTCAAGGGCAGTTCCCGGCTTTCGCCAAGCGCCGCCCGCGTGATCTGGGATTATTACGGCGGCCGCTCCAAGTTTCCCGCTGCGTTGGACGCCATGCTGGAAGGCGTTGACAAGATGGACAGCGGCAGGCTTACGGCCGAAGAGATTAAAAATCCCGGCGGATGGGTGCTGCTGGGCTTTGTCATGGACCCCCGTACGGGACTTGGGCGCTATCGCGACTACCGCATAAGCAATTACCAGCTCATGCTGGACATGATAGGATACTGCTCAAGCAAATCCGCGGAGGAAATCCTTGACCTCCCCGACGTGAAAGAACGCACCGTGCGCTATTTCACACAGCAGAAAGAGTTTGAAGCAATGCTCAAACGTTGCTCCTCTGTTCACGGCAACGTGCTTTATGTGGATTTGCGCAACGAAGAGGAAATTTTCTCCGGAAACAGATTCACCGCTTATGCCCTGTACCCGGAGTGCAACGTCAGCATACAGGTGATCTGGGGTCTGAAAAAACAGAACGTGGTGGCGACTGTGGGACACTCGATTTTGAACCGCACCTGCTCCGTGGACGTGGGCAGCCTGATGCTCAAATACGGCGGAGGCGGCCACCTGCGGGTCGGGACCTGCCAGTTGCCCACTGAAAAGGCCGATGAGAGCATTCAGGAAATACTGAGCGCCATGCAGGGGCGATAGCGTTTACACCCGGATGGAGCAAAAGACAAAAGAACTCGTCATCAACGGCGAGAGCCGTCTGTGCGCAGCGCACAGCCTCTCCGATCTTCTGAAGGAGCTCGGCCTCGGGGAGAGCGCCGTCGTTGCTGAAATCAATGGTAAAATCGTCAGCCGGCAGGACTTCGCCGTGACAATTCTCGCCTTTGGCGATAAAATCGAACTGGCGCGCTTTGTCGGCGGAGGCTGAAACGCCGGGCGCAACGGAACAGGCATATGGATAATTCAGCGCAAGCGCCGCTACAAACGGCCGAAGACCCTTTGTTCATAGGCGGGGTGGGCCTTAAGTCCCGTCTTTTTCTCGGCACCGGCAAGCTGGGGAGGGAAGAACTGATCCCGGAGATTGTCGCGGCCGCGGGCGTCCAGGTGATAACCGTGGCCTTGCGCCGGGTGGACCTGAGCGACAAAAGCGGCAACGTTCTCTCCCACATACCCGTGCACGTACAACTTCTGCCCAACACCTCCGGGGCGCGCACCGCCGAGGAGGCCGTGCGCATCGCCCGTCTGGCCAGGGCCTGCGGAACCGGGAACTGGATCAAAATTGAAGTAATCAACGACTCCGTAAACCTGCTGCCGGACGGCTATGGCACGGCCAAAGCCACGGAAATCCTGGCCAAAGAGGGTTTCGTGGTCCTGCCTTACATCAATCCCGACCTTTATGTGGCGAGAGACCTGGTCAACGCGGGGGCGGCGGCGGTGATGCCCCTGGGAGCGCCAATAGGCAGCAACAGGGGCTTGCGGACCAAAGAGATGATCCGCATCCTCATTGAAGAAATAGATTTGCCGATAATTGTGGACGCGGGACTCGGGGTTCCTTCGCACGCCTGCGAAGCCATGGAAATGGGCGCGGCGGCCTGCCTGATCAACACGGCCATAGCGACGGCCTCCGATCCGGTGCATATGGCCGAAGCCTTCGGGTTGGCCGTAGCCGCCGGACGCGCCGCCCTTCTGGCCGGGCCGGGCCGTTCCCTGGTCGCCGGCGCCTCCGCCTCCTCCCCGGAAACAGGCAAACTTACCGCTTTTCTTGAGGCGAACGCCGCTTCCGGATGAAGTTTCGGCTACAGATTTCCGCATGGAAATCCGAACAGCGGCCCGGCGGCCGCTGTCGCCGCGAAGCGGCGCAAGCCAGCCGAAAACAGCGTTTTCGGCTGACGATCTTCCGCAGGGAAAAGTTTACTTTTCAATGCGGATATCAGTAATTTGGATGCCATCATGACCGAAAAAAGCTTTATTCCTCTTGGCGACGGTTTTTTCCACCAGCTCGCGGACAAGAAACGCGTTTTCGCCGCGGCGGCGCAAAAGGCCGAAAACGCCGGCAGGGAGGACGTACTCCGCGCGATAGGCAAAAGCGTCCTCGACGAGGATGATTTCGTACTGCTTACAAGTCCTGCGGCAAGCCGGGAACTGGAGGCCCTGGCCGAACGGGCGCTGTCCGAAACCCTGCGCCGTTTCGGAAGGGCGAAACAGCTTTTCGCTCCGCTCTATCTCAGCAATTATTGCACAAACAGCTGCGTCTACTGCGGCTTTCACGCCGGTCCGGGCATAAAACGCAAGGCGCTCTCCCCGGACGAGATTGAAACGGAACTCAAAGCTCTGGCGGCCACCGGTCTGCGCCAGGTGTTGCTCCTGACCGGAGACGCCCCGAAACGGACCGGGGGGAGTTATATAGCGCTGGCCGTGGACATGGCGGCGCGTTATTTCCCCACCGTTGGGATAGAGGTTCCGGCGCTGACCCTTGAAGAATACGCGCAGATCGCCAAAGCCGGGGCCGGTTCCATGACCATGTTCCAGGAAACCTACGATCAGCGGCTCTATGCCCGCCTGCACCCGGCCGGACCCAAACGCGTTTTCGCAAATCGTCTGGACGCCCCGCATCGGGCGCTCATGGCCGGTATCCGGCAGGTCAATTTCGGCGTCCTGCTCGGCCTTGGAGACTGGCGTTTTGACGTTTTCATGATGGCCGCGCACGCCCGCTTCCTGCAACGCATGTTTCCCGAGGCGGAAACCGCCTTTTCCCTGCCCCGCCTGCGTCCGATAGGCGAGCGTAAAAACGGCGGCGACGAGAACGGACGGGTCTTTGTCCCTTCGCCCGTCAAGGATCGCGACTTTGTCCAGGCGTTGACGGCCCTGCGCTGTTTCGTGCCTCAGGCCGGCATAACCTTGTCCACGCGCGAGAGCGCTTTTATGCGCGACAGGCTCCTTCCCCTCGGGGTAACGAAAATTTCCGCCGGAGTTTGCACCGGCGTCGGTGGATACGCTCAGCCGGCACCCGAAAAAACCGTGCAGTTCTTCATAGACGACGAGCGCAGCGTGGACGAGATGCGGGATTCTCTGGGGAAACTCGGTTTTCAGCCCGTGTTCTCCGACTGGCTCCTGCCGGAAAAAGGGGAACTGCCCCTCTCGCAGGCGTTGCGCCGTTCGCTCGGAGACCTCGGTCATCACAAATCCCGCGCCCCTTTCTGAGACCGCCATGATCCCCTTTCCAGACACGGATATCTACTGCATCACCGATTCCCGGCAAAGCCTGGGGCGCTCCAATGTGGACGTGGTCCGGCTTATGCTTGAGGCCGGAGCGCGCGTAATCCAGTATCGGGAAAAGAATTTGAAGGCCGGGCAAATGTTGAAGGAATGCCTGGAAATACGCGCCCTGACCATGGAGCGCGGGGTCTGTTTCCTGGTGAACGACTATCTGGACATCGCTCTTTTGGCAGATGCGGACGGGGCGCACATCGGGCAGGACGACATTCCTCTGTCCGAGGCGCGTGGGCTTTTGGGGCACAAGCGCGTCATAGGCGTATCCACGCACCGCTGGTCGGAGGCCGAGGCCGCGATCACCGGCGGAGCGGACTATATCGGCGTCGGACCCATTTTCCCCACTGCCACCAAAACCGCCACCCCGCCGGTGGGATACGCCTACCTGGAAGAGGCTGCCGCCAAATGCCCCATACCTTTCGTCACCATAGGCGGGATAAACGAAAATACCATCGCCGGCGCTGTAGAACGAGGAGCGCGCTGTTGCGCCGTGGTTTCCGCCATCACCATGTCCGAAGACATCGCGGGAAAAATGCAACTGCTGCGCAAGCTTATGAGCGAGGCCCGCAAATGAGCGCGCCGTCTGAGGGCAAAGCCCGCCCGGCGCCTGTCCGTCCGGTGATTCTGAGTGTGGCCGGCTCCGATTCCGGGGGAGGGGCGGGCATCCAGGCGGATATGAAAACCATAACGGTCCTCGGCGCTTTCGGAGTTTCGGTGCTGGCCGCCTTAACCGCCCAGAACGGGGCGCAGGTGCGCGGGGTCATGGAGATACCGGCCGATTTCGTGCTGTTGCAGTTGGCCGCCGTGCTTGAGGGCTTTCCCGTGAAAGCCGCCAAAACCGGCATGCTGGCAACAACCGGGGTTATCGAGGCCGTTGCCGGGGCCTTGAGCCAAAACAGACGCACCTTCCCGCTGGTCGTAGACCCGGTATGCGCGAGCCAATCCGGTCACAGCCTGCTGCGCCCGGAGGCGGAAGACGCCATGCGCGTCCTCCTGCTCCCGGAGGCGGATATCCTAACCCCCAACAAGCCGGAAGCCGAGTTGTTGGCGCGCGTACGCCTGAAAGACGGGGCAGATCCGCGTCCTTTGCTGGACCGCCTGCACGCGCTCGGGGCAAAGGCGGTGCTGCTCAAAGGCGGACATTTTAAAAAATTTTCCGGCCAGACCCTGATTACTGACTGGCTTTCCTTGCCGGGTCAGGAACCGAAGGCTTTCTCCCATGCGCGCATAGAAACCGTCAACACCCACGGGACCGGATGCGCCCTGTCCGCCGCTTTGGCCGCCTTTTTGGGCTTCGGTTTGACTCTTGACGAAGCGGTGCGCAAGGCTCAGCAATTTTTAAGCGCCGCCCTGGCCTCATCCTTTACCCCCGGCATAGGGGCGGGTCCCCCGGACTTTTTTGCGGGAAGCGGCTTTGCCCCTTCAACACCATGGACATATTCGACATCATAGGCCCGGTGATGATCGGGCCCTCCAGTTCCCACACCGCCGGAGCGGTGCGGATAGGAGCGGTGGCGCGGAAAATCCTCGGGGGGAAAATCACCCGTGCCGAAGTCTTCTTTGCCGGCTCTTTCGCGGAAACCTTCCGGGGCCACGGCACGGACAAGGCGATCCTTGGCGGCCTGCTGGGGATGCAAAGCGATGACGAGCGTATTCGCGACAGCTTCCGCCATGCCGAAGAGGCGGGAATTGAATTTGTTTTCACCACGATCAGCCTGCCGCGCGCGCACCCGAATACGGTCAAAATCCATCTTGCCGGGGAAAACGGAGGAGAATGCGCCGTACAGGGCGCTTCAGTCGGAGGCGGGAACATACTGATCACCGATGTGAACGGAATGGAGACCGCATTCAGCGGCAAAGCCGATACCCTTATAATTCCCCACCGCGATATGCCCGGAGTAATAGCCTCCGTAAGCTCCCTGATGGCGGATTACGGAGTAAACATCGGCAATTTCCGCCTTAACAGGCCGCACAAAGGCTTCCAGGCGGTCATGACCGTGGAACTGGACGGGGGCATCCCGGACGAGGCCTTGCGCCTGCTGACCCGGCTCAAGTATGTGGACAGCGTCGTCTACCTGCCAGTTAACCGGAACGGAGACGCGCGGTGTTGAGTTACTCATCCCTGGCTGAACTGGTCGTTGCGGCGACGGAGGCCAAAAGCTCCATTGCGCGGGTGGCGTTGCGCGATCAGGCGGAACAAATCGGCCTCGGACAAGAGCAAGTCTACGCGCGGATGCGGGACAACCTGCTGGTTATGCGCGAGGCGGCAATTCGCGGTCTGACGGGCGAGTTGCATTCGCCAAGCGGTCTTTCCGGCGGAGACGGCCTGAAAATGGAACGTCGCGCGCAACACGCGCCCTTGTCGGGGGTCTTCTGCGCCAAGGCCATAGCCCGCGCTCTGGCCATAGCGGAGTACAACGCCGCCATGGGCAGGATCGTAGCCGCGCCCACGGCCGGGTCCTGCGGCATCCTCCCGGCCGCGCTTCTGACCATGATCGAGGAAACCGGGGCAAGCGAGGAGAGCGCGGTCATGGCGCTGTTCACCGCAGGCGCCGTGGGGCTGGTCATAGCCAATGTGGCGTGCATATCCGGGGCCGAGGGCGGCTGCCAGGCGGAATGCGGCAGCGCGGCCGCCATGACTGCGGCGGCCTTGGTGGAAATGGCCGAAGGCGCGCCGCAGGCGGCGGCCGATGCCGCGGCCGTCGCCCTGAAAAATCAGATGGGACTTGTCTGCGACCCCGTGGCCGGACTGGTGGAGACGCCCTGCATAAAGCGTAACGCGGGCGGGGTCATGTGCGCGATTGCCGCCGCTGATATGGCCCTGGCCGGGATAAAAAGCGTCATACCCGCGGATGAGGTCATAGAGGCCATGCGCGCCGTAGGCGCGGCCATGCCGCAGAGCCTGCGCGAAACGGCTCGGGGAGGTCTTGCGGCCACCCCCACCGGTATTGCCCTGAAACAGAAAATTTTCGGATAAGCGCCGCGTAATTCCGATTCCGGATCAAACATGTATTAATGTTTGATCCGGAATCAGTGCGTCAGCATCTTGCATAAGAAAATTTTACAAGTTATTCGAATTTCGGATAAAAGTGTTTCAATTTTATCCGGAACTGGAATCGCGTCTGCCCGCGCAGGCGCCAAAACCGTAGGTTTTGCAAGGAGCAGGCGGGCTTTGCCTGCCTGCGGCTTTCCAAATATTGATAGCCGCATTGAAAAGTAAACTTTTCAATGCGGTGGGATCGTCAGCCGAAAACGTGGTTTTCGGCTGACTTGCGCCGCTTCGCGGCGATTGCGGCTCGGCGGCCGCTGTTCAGGTTTCCATGCGGAAATCTCTAAAATGGCACATGTTATTATTTGGAATCCGAATTAGGCAGCGTCGTCACGATACATATAACACACTGAATGCATTTGGTATTTCTTGGTGTCGCGACGTGCAATTAATTTAATGATTTCATGGCGTTATATGCCATATGGCGATACCGCCCAAGCCAATTAAAATTTTTCTGCGGATTGCCGCACGGAACTCCGTTGAATCAGTCGATCAATAAGCTTGACAGGCGCCGGCCGCCCAGTTTTGCAATTGCGGCCCGAGGCGCGCTGGAGGCCCCGCTCTCGGCGGCGTTCCAGGGAGAAAACAGGAAATATGTCAGGAAGCAAAAACAATCATTCGAAGACATTACGGCACATACATGTGTCAGAACTCAAACCGGGCATGTATGTGGTGGATGCAGGCATAACTTGGGCCAGCAGGCCCTATCTGTACATGAAAGAGGGACTCATCACGACCGAGGAGCAGGCGCGGCGCATAGCGGATGAGGGCTACCTTGAGAGCTATATTGATCTCACCCGCTCCACGCGGAAGTTTGAAGTCACCCCTTTCAAGGAAACCTTCAATCTTGAGGAAACCGAAAAACCTTTTCTTTTCAAGCCTCGGGTGCCTCTGGCCGAAGAGGTGAGCGCCGCCGCCGAGGTCCACGACGATACAGTCGGTTATGTGCGCAATTTCATGAGCGATATCCGCACCGGCAAGCTCGACATGGCTCCGGCCTTCGATTTTATGGGCAAAATCATGGCGAGCATGGAACGCAACGTCAACGCCATGCTGAGTCTCTGCCGTCTGCGGCGGGTGGACAGTTACACTTATATGCACTGCGTGAATGTGAGCGTGTTCTCGAGCATGTTTTCCCGCTACCTGGGGATGGGTGAGAACAAAGCCTTGTGCCTTGGGTTGTCCGGCCTGTTCCATGACTTGGGAAAAGCGCTCGTTCCCGCGCAAATCCTGAACGCGCCGCGTAAATTGAACCCCGAGGAGCGAGCCCTGATGAATTCCCACCCTACTTTGGGCTATGAGCAAATCAAGGACATTCCCGGCATAACCCCGGAAGTGCCTCTGGGAATGCTGCACCATCATGAGAAATACAATGGCAGCGGCTATCCTTCCGGCCTCTCCGGTGACTCCGTATCCAAGACCGGCTACATAATCGCCCTGGCCGACGTCTATGATGCCCTGACCAGCAAGCGCGTCTACAAAGACGGGATGACCCCGCACCAAGCCCTGGGAATCATGTATGAAGAGATGCGCGGCAGGGACTTGCACCCGGAACTGCTGAACAAGTTCATCAAGATGCTTGGCGTGTATCCCATCGGCAGCGTGGTGGAGATGTCGGACGGCAGTTGGGGAGTTGTGAGCGGCTGTAACGTGGACGCGCCGATCAAGCCTGTGGTCACTTTGGTCAGGGACGCCCAAGGTCATGCCGTGCCGGAGACTGACGTGGACCTCTCCGCCGCTGACGTCCAATTAAGCATCAAACGTTGCGTGCCGGCCGAGACCACAAACATAAACCCGGCCCAGGTCCTGCGCCTGCCGCCCGGCGCGCCCGAACACAATTGCTGATTTCTGCGGAAATCAATAAACATCCGCCGTGATCCCGATGCGCCGCGAAGCGGCGCAAGCCAGCCGAAACCCACGCTTTTCGGCTGACGATTCTGCGTTAAAAAGTATGCTTTTCAACGCATGTATCAGTAAACGCGAGGAAGTTCATATGCGCATAAGCGTCAAGGACATCGTACCCCTGTTCTTTTTCGCCGGGGTCGCCCTTTCCCCGGCCGCTCTGGAACATTTCGGCCACGCTCTGGATGATACGATCTCCCAATACATAGTGATGGTCGGGGGTCTGGGCCTTCTTTATTTCACGCTTTCCCTGCTGACGAAAACAGGCAGGTAACCGGAAGTCATCGCAAAATTTCTTTGCGCTTCATATTCCGCAAGTCCAAGGGGGACATATGGGTACGGAACTTTGCATTCACGGTCATTTTTACCAGCCTCCGCGCGAGGATCCATGGCTTGGCGGCGTCCTTGCCGAATCCAGCGCCGCGCCCATGTTGAACTGGAACGAGCGCATCCTGCGCGAGAGCTACGCCCCCTTGTCCTTCGCCCGCCGTCTGGACTCCGAAGGCCGCATCGCGGACATCATGAACTGCTATGAATGGATAAACTTCAATGTCGGCCCGACTCTGCTGCGCTGGATGCGCTCCTCCTCCCCGGAAACCGTCCGGCGCATGCGCGAGGGCGATGCCAACAGCCTTGCGCGCTGGGGCCACGGCAACGCCATGGCCCAGGTCTATCACCATATAATAATGCCTCTGGCTACGGATGAGGATCGCCGCATCGAAACGCACTGGGCCATAGAAGATTTCCGCTTCCATTTCGGACGTGCCCCGGAAGGCATGTGGCTTCCGGAATGCGCGGTGGACCTGCCCTCACTGGAGACCTTGGCCGGGGCGGGCATAAGTTTCGTCGTCCTGGCCCCGCGCCAGGCAAAGGCCGTGATCCTGGGAGGCAGAAGCGTCCCGGTCACGGAAAACAGCCTGGACTGCGGAGAACCCTACAAGATAAGCCTTCCCTCGGGAAAATCGATTCAGGCGGTTTTCTATAACGGCAATCTCTCACAAAGCATAGCCTTTGAGGGACTTTTGCGTAGCGGCGAAGATTTCTGGCGGAGAATAGCCGAAGAATCCGCCACCCTGCCTGTGAAGGGCAGGAAAAGCTCTCTGCTCACCCTGGCCACAGACGGCGAAACTTACGGACATCATTTCGTATTCGGAGAAATGGCTCTGGCCTATGTGCTGGCGCAGGGCTATGCCGGGCGGGACGATATCAGCCTGACCAACATAGGCGCATATATCGCCGCCCATCCGCCCCGCCTGGAAGTTGAGCTGCATGAACCCTCGTCCTGGAGCTGCACGCACGGGGTGGGGCGATGGATGCGTGACTGCGGCTGCCGGGACGGAGGCCACAGCGACTGGAATCAAAAATGGCGCGGCCCCCTGCGCGACGCCCTGAACCTGATGCGCTTCAAGGTGCGCGAACACTTTGATAAAGCAGGCGGAGACTGCTTCACGGACAAGAACGCGGCGCTGCTGGACTATGGCCGCGTCCTGACCAACCCGAAACAGGGCGAGGACTTCGCGCGCGTTTGGATCAAAGACGGAAAGCGGGATATGGCCTTCAAGCTTCTGGACATGCAGGAGCAATCCCTGGCCGCCTTTGCCAGTTGCGCCTGGTTCTTTGACGACATCGCCCGCATTGAGCCGGAAAACGCCATGATCTTCTCTCTCAGGGCCATGGAGTTGCTGCTGGAATGCCGGGGTCCGGACATCAGGGAAGATGTGGCGAAGGTCCTGGAAAAAGCCTGCTCCAACCAAAGCGGCGCTGGCACCGGCCGGGATGTTTTCGAACATGAAGCCGTGGCGCGAAGCCAAAATCCGGCAAGCCTCTGCCTTCTTGCTCTGGCTCTGTCCGACGCGCGCGGCAAAGCATTACAACCCGGAGAATCCATAAGACAGGACTGGCCGCGCCTGAGTGTGGAGGTGCTGTGCGGGGGGGAAAACCCGCCGCAGGGCACGGCGATCATCCGGTCCGGGCATGAAGATCGGGGAATGCGCCATCACTGGCGCATGGAAAACGTCTCTGGCGCGGATAATCCGCCTCTCGCCGAAATGAGTCTGTCCACGTTCCCCGAAGACCCGGCGTCCGGCCGGACCTCAAGCCGCAGCATCCGGGATTTCGCCCGTCCTCTGCTGGACTGGCTGCAAACAACGCGCCTTGACATACTACAGCAAAAACTGGAGGAAGAGCTTTCCGTCCGGGCCGCGCAGGCCGCCTCCCTTATTCTGCCCTGGGAGGAATGGCAGAGCGGGGTGCCGCGCCCGGATCTCTGGGCCGGCCTCGCCCCCTATCTGGCCCTTGAATACATGAATAACCGGTCTTTGGAGGAAAAAAAGCGCCTGCAGCTCGGGGCCATTCTCATCCGGCTGCTGGACGGACAGACGCGGGAGATGACGGCCAGGCTTCTGAACCGGGACATCCTCGCGGCGCTGGATGCGGGCGAAAGCGATGCGGCGCTCGCGCTTATGATGCGCAGGGCGCGACAAATCATACCGGATATGGACTGGTGGGAGGCGCAGAACAGAATCTGGCTCCTCGGCCCGCGCCGCTATCCTCAATGCGCCCGCGAGCTTAATTTTTTCCTCTGACGGGACATGAGCGGCGCGACTGAAAAACTTCTTGTCTGGATCGGCAACCCCTTCTTTTGCAAGGAAATGGAAAAATTCGGCTGGCGCGTCGCGTATCAGCCGTACAGACCGGGGAGTTTCCACACCATCGAAAGCGTTCTGGAACTCACCGGAGGCGAACGGCCGGATCTGATCCTGGCCGCCGACGCCAGCGTTCCCCCTTTTCTGCTCGGCATGGAAACCTTTCCCTGGCTGACGGCCTTCTACGCGGTGGACGCCCATATCCACAGCTGG
This sequence comes from Desulfovibrio sp., assembly GCA_031269345.1. Lineage (GTDB taxonomy): Bacteria > Desulfobacterota > Desulfovibrionia > Desulfovibrionales > Desulfovibrionaceae > Frigididesulfovibrio. Next base: position 29,341 of record JAISZH010000168.1, read on the forward strand.
TACCATATCTACGCGCAGGGATTTGATATCTGTCTTGTTTCCCTGCAGGAGCGCATGCCGTTTTTTACCCGGCGCCTCCTTGACCCATCCCTTGTCTGGCATTTCCCTCCCTACGCCAGGACCGAGTGCCGCCCATCCGCAAATCGGCCGGAAAAGGAATGGGATATGGTCTTTGTAGGCAACGTCTCGCAGGAACGCCAATCCAGACGAGCGGCCTTTCTCTCCGAAACAGCGGGGAAATTTCCCGGCCTGCGCGTTTTCCCCAAGGGCTTTTTCCCGGATATTTATCCAAAATCCAGGCTGATCCTGAACGAATGTTCATATGGAGAACTGAATTTTCGCGTTTTCGAGGCCTTGGGCATGGGCGGGTGCCTGCTCACACCCGACATCGGCCCGGCTTTGACGGACATGTTCAGGGACGGGGAAGAACTCTTCACCTATCCGGCCTATGACACGACGGCCCTGGTAGAGTTGGCCGGGCGTCTGCTCCATGACGCTCCCCTGCGCGAGAAAACGGCAGCGGCCGGACTTGCCCGCATAGATGACCGACACCGCGCAAGCCATCGCGCTGAAGAACTTTCCCGGAAACTGCACGACCTTTTGAGCGTCGGCAAAGCCGAAAGCCTGGTCGCCACGCGCCTGGCCAAGGCAGCGGAAATCCACCACAATTTCCTCCGCCCCCTCTATCTGCACCACGCGGAAAGTCTGGAAGCCGACTTCATGCGGGAGGCATTTCTGTCGGCGGCCAAAGGCGTGAATTTGCCAAGAAGCGGATTTTGATATACAAAGCGTTGCGCCGCTCTTGAAAGCGGCGTTGAAGCAGCATGAAAAACGCCGAAAAAAAAACAGACAATTCTCTGCGCATGATCCGGGAGCACGCGGAAAAGGGCGCTGTCCTGCGCCGGAGCTTTTTTGCGGAAAACGCCAGGCTGATAGCGGCCGCCGCCCTGCGCATCGCAGCGACCCTTGCGCGCGGCAACAAGCTTCTGCTCTGCGGCAACGGCGGCAGCGCCGCCGACGCCCAGCACATTGCCGCCGAATTCGTGAACCGTTTCCTTATGGACCGGCCGCCGCTACCCGCCCTGGCCCTGACCACGGACACTTCCATACTGACAGCAATCGGAAATGATTTCGGCTTCGATCAGGTCTTCGCCAAACAGGTGCGGGCTTTTGGGAGAAGCGGGGACATGCTTGTGGTTCTGACCACCTCCGGCAACAGCGCGAATCTGATCCCGGCGTTGGAAGCCGCGCGGGAAACCGGCATGTATTGTCTGGGCATCACGGGAAACCGCGGGGGGAAAGCCGGACCGCTCTGCGACGCGCTGATCAATGTCGCGGAAACAAGCACCCCGCTGATCCAGGAAATGCATATCGCCGCTGCCCATTTACTTTGCGAGCTCACTGATTATTATCTCTTCGACAATGTGAGGGTATTGGCGCCGTTGCTGGAGCCGGGCCAACCTCAGACCTAGTGCGCGGTTAAACGCCGAAGCGGGCGTAGGTTGGAGAGGGCCGGGTGCATCATCTGAAAGGTAAAATGCTATAGAGCAGTTCACGAATGAAACGGGTGAACCGCTCTGCGGGGATTTGCCGGCAAATCCCTGCCGCGAAACAGGAGCGCAAAACAGGAGCGCGAAACAGGAGCGCAAAACAGGAGCGGGCGGGCTTTGCCCCCCCTCCGTAAGCGAACTGTTTCAAGCGTTGATTGCTCTAAAACCGATCCACAGGAGGCGGTACATGCCTATCTATGAATATAAATGCCGAAGATGCGGGATTGAGTTCGAGGAACTCGTTTCAGGCGAAGCTGTCCCTCCCTGCCCCGGCTGCGGAGACAAATCCCCTGACCTTCTGATGTCCGCCGTCTGCGTGCGCGGTTCCTCTCCCGACTTTTCCGGGGCGGATATTCCGCCCGTTTCCGGCGGCGCAGGCGGGTGCTGCGGCTGTTCGGCCTCCAGTTGCGCGGGATGCGCGCACTGACGCCAAACTGATGCGCGGTCTTACCATAGCGACACGCGGCAGCAAGCTGGCCCTGTGGCAAGCGGAGCACATCCGCGCTCTTCTGATGGAGGAACACCGGCTTGACGTCAGTCTCCTCGTTCTGAAAACCAGGGGTGACGTCATCAAAGACGCCCCTATTTCCGGGATGGACGGCAAAGGCTTTTTCGTCAGGGAAATAGAGGATGCCTTGCTGGACGGGCGCGCGGATCTGGCCGTGCATTCCATTAAGGACCTGCCCATGAAACTGCCCGCCGGTCTTAAACTCGGGGCCGTGCCCGCGCGCGCCTCCGCGCATGATCTGCTCCTCAGTTTCCGCTATTCGGATCTGTCCGCCCTGCCCGAGGGGGCGAAAGTCGGAACCGGCAGCCCCCGCAGACGGGCGCAGCTTCTGGCCGAGCGCCCGGACCTTGACGTAAGCCCCTTGCGCGGCAATGTGGATACGCGCATAAAAAAACTTGAGCGCGGCGATTTCGCTGCTGTGGTCATGGCCGCGGCCGGGCTGGAGCGCCTCGGCCTTTGCGTTACCCATATGCATGAGCTTGCGCCGCCGCGTTTTTTGCCCGCGCCCGGACAGGGCGCTCTGGGTCTGGAATTTCGCGCTGATCGTGTGGATGTGGAATCCATGCTGGCTTTTCTGGACGACCCGCAAACCAGGGCCTGCGTCGAGGCCGAGCGCGCCTTTCTGGACGGGCTGGGGGGAGGCTGCCTTGCCCCTGTGGCGGCTTTTGCCTCCTTCGAAGGCTTTCCGAATTCCCCGCTTGCCTTGTGCGGGCTTTTGGCCGACCTGGACGGGACACGCATCATCAGGCAAAGGCAAAAAGGGCAAGCAGGGGAAGCGCGCGGGCTGGGGCTGGCCCTGGCCGAATCAGTCCTGGCGGCGGGAGGAGATGAAATTATAAACGACATTGCCCATAAACCCGGCAAGGAACCGGAAAGATGAAACGCCGCCTGATCACCCGCGCGCGCGCTTTCGCCGGGATAAAAAGCGAAAGGGCCGCAACGCCGGCGCAACGCCCGCTTATACAGCCCGTCCCTGCGGAAAAACTCCGCGCCTGGCTTCCGCCCGAACGAATTCCCTTCAAAAGCAGCCTGGACGTTCCGCTGAACGGGAAACGCCATCTGTCGCAGCAACGCGCCCTTGACGCCCTGAAGCTCGGCCTGCACATCAGCGCCTCCGGTTTCAACATCTACCTCTCCGGAGAGGCGGACCTCGGGCGCAGTGTTCTGTTGCGCGATCTTCTCGTGCCCTACGCAAAAAAAGGCCAGACCCCGCCGGATCTGGTCTATGTCTACAATTTCCGGGACCCGGACAGCCCGGTGCTGGTCAAACTTGCGGCCGGACAGGGGCGGAAAATCAAAAGCGCCCTGGCCAAGGCTTTCGCCCGTATCCGCAAGGAAATACTGCGGCGCATGGAACAAACCCCGCACACACAGAGCCGCTCCCTGCTCATGAGCAGGCTGCACACCCGGCGCGAGCGCCTGATGAAACAGATGAACCGCATGGCCATGACCAGGGGTTTCAACCTGGGTCTTGACGATTCCGGGGGTATGACCATCTATCCGCTACTTGAGGGAAAACGCCTGAGCGAACAGGAATTTGAAGGTCTGGAACCACCTTTGCGCGCCGAACTCAAGCTGAAAAGCGAAACCCTGCTTGAGCCGATCAGCGCCTTTATGCGCAAACTGGCCAAAGTCGAGGAGGATTTCCTGGACCAGGAGCGCTCTCTGGAACGCGATCTGCTGCAAGAAGTTCTGAAACTCTGCCTGGAACCTCTGGAAAAAAAATTCGCTTCCGTGGACGAGGAAAAAAAGCTGGCGGCTTTTTTCCGGGACCTTCGCGAGCATACTTTGGAAAATATGGAATCCCTGCTTCCCCCGGATTTCCAGTTGAAATCCCAGCGCCACCAGCCCGCGCCCGCCCCCTATTCCTATGATCCGCAACCCCAGTATGACCTGACCCCGCGTTATGACGTGAACCTGTTTGTGGACAACGCCGAATGCGGCGGAGCGCCGGTTGTTTTTGAAAACCACCCCACACTGGCCAATCTCATGGGCTGCGTGGAGCGGGAATCGGAAATGGGCGCTTTGGTCACCGACTTCACCCTGATTAAGTCGGGCAGCATCCACAGGGCCAACGGCGGCTATCTGATCCTGCGCATGGAGGACGCGCTGCAATACCCGGAGGCATGGGAGGCGCTTCTGCGCTCGTTGCGCGCCGGACGCGCCCGCATGGAAGAAGCGGAGAGTGAAAGCGCCGGGCGGGCCAAGGGCATAAGCCCCGAACCTGTGCCCCTGTCGCTCAAAGTCATTCTGGTAGGCAAAGAAGACTTGTACGAAATGCTGCTTATGGCGGACGACCGTTTCAGCAAGCTTTTCAAGATCAAGGCCCATCTTTCCGAACACATGCCGCGCAACGGCGTCGGCATCCGCACCTACCTTTCGCACATGCGCCGCATCATTGAGGACGACGCGCTGCTGCCCTTTGATCAGGGGGCCATGGCGGGCCTTGTGGACTACGGCTCGCGCATCATTGAGGATCAGCAGAAGCTCTCGCTCAAATACCCGATTCTGCGCGAGGTTATGGTCGAAGCCTCGGCCCAGGCATCGCTTGGGGGCAAGAAAAAAGTCAGCGCGGTCATTTTGCGCAAGACGCTGGACGCGCGCAATTTCCGCTCGAACCTGGTCGAAGAGGCCTTCATGGAGGAATACGACCGGGGCATCATCAAGGTCGCGACCAGCGGTGAAGCTGTGGGAAAAGTGAACGGACTCTCCGTTTCTTTTTACGGGGACTTTGAATTCGGCCTGCCGCACGAAATTTCCTGCACGGTTGGCGCTGGCACCGGGGGGATCATAGATCTTGAGCGGGACGCGGAACTGGGTGGCCCTATCCACACCAAGGCCATGATGATCCTGAAAAGCTACCTGGTAGGCGCCTTTGCCCGCAACAAACCACTGGTGCTGACAGGCAGCCTGGGTTTTGAGCAGAACTACAGCGGCGTTGAAGGCGACTCCGCCTCCGGGGCTGAGTTGGCCGCCCTGATCTCGGCCCTTTCAGGAGTCCCCCTGCGCCTGTCTTTGGCCTTCACCGGCGCTCTGGGCCAGGACGGACGCATTATGGCCGTAGGCGGGGTGACCCGCAAGATCGAAGGGTTCTTCCAAGTCTGCAAGCGCCAGGGTCTGACCGGCGAACAGGGAGTGATCCTGCCCAGGGACAACCTCTGCCACGTGCTGTTGCAAGGCGAGGTCTTCGAGGCGGTCAGGACCGGAAAATTCCATATCTACGCGGTAAGCCACATCAGCGAAGCCATGGAGATATTGGGCGGCCTGCCCAGCGGCAAGGCCGGACGCGACGGGACTTACGAGAAGGGAACCATTTACGCCTTGGCGGACGCGCGCCTCGCGGAGCTAACTCGCATTTCTCTGCGCTGCAACGGCGTCACGGCCTCATCACAACCTTTTCGATAGCACGGCGGTGACCGGCACATCCTCGTGGTAGCCCACGGAGCGGGTCTGAACCTTGCTTATAGCGTCCACAACCTCCGCGCCTTCGATGACTTTGCCGAACACGCAGTATCCCCAGTCCTGGCCTTTGGGCGCCTTGTGGTTGAGAAAGGCGTTGTCCTTGGTATTGATGAAGAACTGGGAGGTGGCCGAGTGCGGATCATTGGTGCGGGCCATGGCGATGCTGTATTTGACGTTGGGAAGCATATTGGCGGCCTCGTTGCTGATTGGAGCCCGCGTCTTCTTTTCCCGCATGTCGGCGGTCATTCCCCCGCCCTGGATCATAAAATCGCGGATGACGCGATGGAATATTGTCCCATCGTAAAAGCCGTCCTCCGCATAACTGCGAAAATTTGCCGCCGTAAGCGGCGCCTTGTCAAAATCCAGCTCAATGACGATAAGGCCCATGCTCGTATGCAGTTCCGCCATATTCCTTTCCTTTCCCGCCGCATGCGCGGGCGTCGCCACAAAGGCCATAAAGGCGAAAACCGCAATAATATTCATAAGATAACTCATGAAATCCGCTCCGTGGACGTTGGCGTGTAAGCGCGTTTGCCGTACAAACGGACGTCTGCCGGCTTGTGAGTGCCGTTTCACAATTCCATTTCCGAATAATCTCATGTTCAAATGAATAAAACAACATGCTCTTGGACAATACGGCAATTTGCTGATAAAAATTTCCGGCGTTCAATCAGGCGGGGCAGTGGTTTCAGCAAGCCGTGGAAAAGAGGGTGTACGGGGCTGGTTGTACCGTCGTTAATCTCAAATTGCGGGGTCACTACGGGCTGTTTAATGCAATCTCCGGGAAATATGGAGGTTTTCGCGGGCAAAACCTGCGTTGTCTTCCGCCTGGGGCGGTTTGGGGATGTGGTTTTGGCCAGCGGCGTGCTCAAGCGCTGGGCTTGTGAATTCGGCCTCAATTTCGTTTTTGTGACCGGGAGCGAATTTGCTCCCCTGTTTCGCCATGCCGCCTTTGTCAAAGAGACCATAAGCCCGCCGTCAGACCCCGATCCCATGAATTTTTTCCTTTTCTGCCGTGAAACGGCCGAGCGTTTTCGGGGCAGCCCGCTCATCGACCTGCACGGCGCCTTGCGTTCGCGTCTTTTGTCCTTGCTCTGGCGGGGGCCTGTGCTGCGTTACCCCAAAAACGCCTTGGCCCGCCGTCTTTTTCTTGCCTCAGGCGGAAAACTGTTCAAAAATAATTTGCTCGCCTGTAATGTGCCGCAACGCTACTATCAGACCTTGGGCTTGCGTCCGCCCCCGGCCGCGGAGCTTCGGCCGCGCCTCTGCTTTTCCGAAGAAGAACTGCGCGCGGCCCGCGCCAGGCTGGACGGGATATTTAATCCCGGAGCACGGCCTGTCGCCCTGCACATCCACGCCGCTCACCCGCTGAAAGCCATTCCTGCAACAACAACCCGGCCACTGCTCGCCCTGCTCAAGGAGCGGGGAATTCCCTGTCTGGTCCTCGGCCGGGGCGAGGCCCTTCTGCCGGAAAACCGGGCGGATTTGACCAACAAGACCTCTTTGCGCGAACTTGGCGCCCTGCTTTCCCTATGCCGTGTCCTGGTCAGTCCGGATTCCGGGCCGCTGCATCTGGCAGCGGCCGTTGACACCCCCGTTGTCGCCCTCTTCGGTCCCACTACGCGCGAGTGGGGATTTTATCCTTGCGGGCCGCGCGACATTGTGCTTGAAAAAGAACTTTCCTGCCGTCCCTGTTCCCTCCACGGAGGGCTGCGTTGCGGCACTGGCGGACAATGCCTGTCTTCGATTGCCGCCGAAGATGTGATGCGGGCTATTGAACAAGGCGGCTGGACAAGTTAAAATAAATGAAAGCATATCGTTTTGAGCAGTTCACGAATGAGGTGCCGTGATGTCTCTTTCCGCGATTGTCGCCGAAGAACAGAAAGAGCGTGAGCTTTTCGCCTCCATACTTGAGATGTCCCGGCAAGAAGACTGTCCTTTGCGCGATCTCTTCGCGCTGACCCTGCGGCTGGCGAATCCGGGTTGCGCCGAGGACGAGGTGCTGGAAAAAACCCGCCTCTATGAAGGATATCTGGCAAATCCACCGAATGGCGCCGATGAGTTAGGCAATCCCCGCTGGATCAGCCTGACTGTGGACGACGAACGAATGCGGCAGGACGCGGCAGGGCGGCAGGACATGGCGTCGGGGATCAGGGCGAGTGACGGGGTCTTCCGGCGCCGCCAGGGCGTGTGGGGCATTTTGAAAGGCCTGCTCCGGCGGTCGGGCGGACAAGCCCGGCGCACCGTCCAGCATCTCATACCAAGTTGCATTCAAACTCGTTTGAATGCAAGCCGCCAACGGTTTTGAAAAACGGGGGAAGCCTGATTTTTCAAAAAGTTGCGGGCGGCGGCTTCGCCAACTCAATTCGCTTTCTATCGAAAGCAAATCGGCGTCAAGCGTAAGTGCAATAAGAGGTTTCAGACCATAAAGGAATTTTTGATGAAAAATTTTCTGATTTCGGGCTGCCTGTTTTACGTGGCGCTTCTTGCCGGCTGCGTGACCACGGGTGGCGGCGGCGGGGGAGGAGGCGGCAGTCTGAGCGCGCAGGTGGAAAAACATGAACGGCAGATTCAGGGCCTTTTGACCCAGGTCGGCCAGGTGGAGCAGGTGTTGCCCGGCCAGGCCGAGATGTGGTCGCAGATGCAGACCATGCGCCAGGAGTTGAACGCCCTGACCGGAAAAATTGACGATTTGCGCATTTCCGGCGGAGGAGCGGGAGACCCCGGGTTACGGGATCGCGTTTCGCGCCTTGAGAGCGTTGTGCGCCAGATGGCCGCGCAGTTGTCGGTCAATGTGGACAGCCTGAATGCCTCCGATGCGGGTGGAACCAGACCCTATCAGCAACCGCCGGTGCCAGCGGTTTCCGCTACCGTCACGCCTGCCGCCCAGCCCGCGGACAGGGCGACGGCCATCTACGAAGCCGGCATAAAATCCTTTGATCAGCGCCGTTACAAGGAGGCGGTTTCTTCCTTCAAGGGTTTTTACGCCGCCTACCCGGAGCATAAGCTGGCCGGAAACGCCCATTTCTGGGAAGGGGAGTCCTGGTTCCAACTCAAGGATTACGCCAGAGCGGCCCTGGCGTACCAGGAGGTAATAGCCAAGTTTCCCGGCAGCCCGAAATTGCAGTCGGCCATGTTGAAGCAGGGCATGGCCTTAAGCGGCGCGGGCAAGAAACAGGCCGCGCGCGAGCGGCTTAACGAACTGCTGGCGCGTTACCCCAACAGCCCGGAGGCCACCAGAGCAAAGCAGCTTCTGGCCGACAGCAAATTCTAGAGCGGTTCACGAAGGAAACCAGGAAGGTAGCATGGGCCTTCAGGTCCATGCGTCTTGCGCTTGGGCGGGGTCGGACTATCCGGTCTGAAGGCCGGGGTCTCAAACCGTAAAGGAAGCTCAGATGAGTGAACCGCTCTGCAAGGATTTGCGTGCAAATCCTTGCCGCGAAACAGGAGCAGGCGGGCTTTGCCCGCCGTAAGCTAACTGTTTCAAGCGGAACGGGCGCAGGTCGGAGAAGATCAAACGGTTGGGGGAGGAAATGTCCAAGTACGGAAAAACGCTTGTTTTAAAGCTCGGAACGAGCGTCCTCACCTTGGGCGGGAGCAAGCTCAACAAGGCGCATATGGTCGAGGTCGTCCGCCTCTGCGCCGGGGCCGTTGCCGCAGGGCGCAGAATTATCATTGTTTCTTCCGGGGCCATTGCCGCCGGGCGCGAACACCTCAATTTCCCTTCTCTTCCCCCGGTCTTGTCCTCCAAGCAGCTTCTTGCCGCGGTCGGGCAAAGCCGCCTTATCCAGACCTGGGAGCAGCTTTTTGCCATCTACAACCTGAACATCGGGCAGATGCTGCTGACACGCGCCGATCTTGAAGACCGCGAACGTTTCCTTAATGCCCGCGACATGTTGAACGCCCTGCTTGACAACGGCATTATACCGGTTGTCAATGAAAACGATGCCGTGGCGGTGTCCGAGATCAGAGTGGGGGACAACGACAATCTCTCGGCCCTGGTCGCGGTTCTCGCCCAGGCGGACCTGCTGGTGTTGCTCACGGATATGGACGGGCTGCATACCGCCGACCCCCGCCTTGAACCGGAGGCCACGCTGATCCGGCGTATTGAGAATATTGATGATTCCCTGCTCCAGATGGCCGGAGGTCCGGTGTCCGGCTTGGGCATAGGCGGCATGGCCACCAAGATTCAGGCGGCGGAGATAGCGACGCGCGCAGGGATAGGCGTCGTCATAGCCCGGGGGACGGAAAATTCAATGCTGGCCGATATTTTGCAAGGCAAGGAAAGGGGCACTTTTTTCATGCCCCGGCGCACGCCGCTGGAGCAGCGCAAGATATGGATCTTCGGCGCCCCCCCCGCCGGCGCCCTGAGCATTGACGCCGGAGCTGTAAACGCCTTGGTCAAAGGCAAAAGTTCCCTGCTTCCCGCCGGCATAACCGCCGTCGAAGGGACCTTCGCCAGAGGCGACGTGGTGCGCATCCTGGATCCGGACGGACGGGATTTGGCGCATGGAGTGCCGCGCTATAACAGCGACGCCCTGTCCATGATCCGGGGCCGGCGCTCGGATGAGATCGGGGCGGTGCTCGGTTATGAATATGGTCCGGTGGCCGTCCATCGCGACGACTTGATTATGCTGGAGCATTGCAATTTTTGACCGGCCGAACGACCGGGATCGGAGGTGGAGCGTGGACGCGGAAAAAGACGGGAAAGGCGGCATTGATCTTGAATTCATGGGCAGGCAGGCGCGCGCCGCGGCCCTGGTTCTGGCCGGATTGGACAGCCCGCGCAAAAACGCGCTGTTGATGTCTTTGGCCCAAGCTTTGGATGAGGCCCTTCCGGACATTCTCGCGGCCAATGCCGAAGATGTCGAAACCGCCCGTTCCCAAGGGATGAGCGAGGGTCTTCTGGACCGTATGCTGTTGGATGAAAAACGCCTGCGCGGCATAGCCGCGGATGTCCGCTGCACGGCCGCCCTGCCGGACCCGGTGGGGACGGTTATGGACGGGCGCAGGCTGGATTCCGGACTTTTCCTCACGCGCCGCCGCGTGCCGCTGGGGGTGGTTGCGGCTGTCTATGAGGCCAGGCCGAATGTGACCATAGACATCGCCTCCCTGTGCCTGAAAACCGGCAATGCGGTCATTCTGCGCGGCGGCAAGGAAATTTTGCATTCCAACGCCGCCCTGGTCGGGGTCGTCCGCGCCTGCCTGGAAAAAGCCGGGCTTCCGGCGGCCTGCGCGCAGCACGTCAATTCTCCGGACCGGGCGCTGCTGATGGAGCTTATGCATATGGACGCATACGTGGACATGCTGATCCCGCGAGGAGGCGAGGGCCTGCACCGCCTGTGCAGGGATGAATCCAGCATCCCGGTCATTACCGGGGGCATTGGGGTCTGCCATATATATGTGGACGCCAGAGTGGATGCGGACAGGGCCCTGCCGGTCATTGAAAACGCCAAGATGCAGCGCCCGAGCGCATGCAACTCCGTTGAGACCCTGCTCGTCCACAAGGATATTGCCTCTTCCTTTCTGCCGCGTCTGGCCGCGCGTCTGATCCCTCTGGGCGCGACCCTGCACCTTGATCCCGGGGCCGAGGTCGCGCTGGGCGGCGCTTATCCTTCCGTTCCGGTGCGCGAGGGCGACTATGGCAAGGAATGGTTGAGCTATGACCTGAATGTGCGGGTGGTATCCGGGCTGGACGAGGCGCTGGAGCATATCCGCATCCACGGCACAGCCCATTCGGAGGCCGTACTCACGGAGGATCTGGCTGTGGCCGAGCGTTTTGTCAACGAGGTCGACGCCTCGGCCGTCTATGTGAACGCCTCGACCCGCTTCACGGACGGAGGACAGTTCGGTTTGGGCGCGGAAGTGGCCATAAGCACGCAGAGGCTGCATGCGCGTGGCCCTATGGGGCCGGAGGCTTTGACCACCTGGAAGTGGATAGCCCACGGGAATTACAGCGTCAGGGAATAATTCTCCAATGTGCGCAGCCGCGCGAACACTGCCGGGGCAAAAGGCGTTGGACCTCAGTGGGGTCAAGCGGTCCTTGCCTGAGGCCCTTGCATCGGCTGTCGTGCCCGAGCATTCCGTGGCCTTTATGCGCGCCATGTCGGGCGGCGTTGCTTTTTATGAAGGGGAGTTTATCTTTCTTCACGCCGAGGATTGGTTGATGGGCATCGGCTATCCTTTGCGCGAGGCCGCCCTCTTCGAGCTTGCCGATGCGAACAGCCCGGCGGCGCTGGACAACGCCCTTTCTTTTGAAGCCGCCCTGAAAGCGGTCCTCGGACGCACAAAGGCGAGATCGTGCTGGGCCATTGCCCCGCTCCTGCCGGAACGGCTTGAGCCTTTTACAGAGTGCCGCGACCAGTATTACCTTCTCAACAGGGATTCTTCAGTGCCGAAAAACTTGCGGAGGCCGCTGGAAAGCGTCGCCCGCCGTCTTTCGATCACCGAAGATCGTCTGTTCACCCCCGCCCATCGAAGACTCTGGGCCGAATTTCTGGGGCGCGCGCCGATGCGGCCCAACGTGCGGGAGCTCTACGCCCGCACGGAAGCCGTGCTGGCGGTGAGCCGGGCCTCCATGGCGAAAGAAGGCGCTGCGCGAAACGAAACCTTTTTGGATTTGCGTTTGCTGAACGCCTGGCATGAGGACGGCTCGCTGGCCGCCTCGCTTCTCCTTGATTACAGCCCCCCGGCCTTTTGCGCTTATATGATTGGCGCGCATTCCAAAGAGCGCTACTCCCCGCACGCCACGGATCTGCTTTTTGCTGAAATGCTTGTGAGGGCGCGCAGGGAGAACAAACGATTCATTCATCTGGGTCTTGGCGTTAACGAGGGCATCACGCGTTTCAAGCGGAAATGGGGCGGACGGGCGGCCCTGCCATACGTTATGGCGTCCTGGACCGAAGACGGCGGCGCCGGATACGGTCAAAGGCGCGGCAGCGATGCAATCGGAGCGGCGGCGCGGGCCATACTGGCCATGCCCGCCGATATGAGCAAACAGCAGATTTTCGACGGGTTCGCGCAGCAGCGCACTTTTGCCATGATTTTTGAGGTTGCCGGGCAGGGCGCTGTTTCCTATCTTTGCGGTTCCGCGCACTTTTTCCGCTATTCTTTCGAGTTTTCCTTCCGCGAATTGTTCGAGCCGCTGCATACGGTGGTTTTTGAAGGGCCTCTGGACGAGGCTTTTCTCGCGGCGGTGGAGTCCAGCGGGCGCAGCCCCGAACCGGGCTCGCCCAGAATCGTTGACCTTCTGACGGAGCGGGACATCGCGCGTCTTGAACGCGCCGTATACGGTCCTGAAGGGAGTTTGCTCCGCCTGCTGGGCCTGTCCGCTCCACGGCGGATCGATCTGCGGGATCTTCTGTCCAATGCCCGGCCCTGGTTCGCCTTTTTTTCTATCTGGGTTGCCTATCTTGAGCGGCTCGGCTGGCGGGAGTCTGTGGATCTCGAAGCCTGGCGCACGGCCAAAGACATGGGCAAGGCGGTTATCGCCATGGAAAACATTGACGAACAGCTCGATTCGCTGCAGTCGGTGCCCATAGAACGCATTGCGGATTTTTTCCGCCGTTGCCGCTTGTGGCCCGCCTGCGTCAAGCGCAACGTAAGCAGCTACCTGAACGGCGACTTAGGCGGCATGATGGGTAGCAGCATCGAATTTCCGTCACGAACGGAAATGGTCATCGACCGGAGGGATGAGCGTTTTCGCAGGCGCATGCGTCCTTTTCTTGAGGCGGGCGGCTGCGCGGTGTTCGTGGGCACGGCTCACCTGGTAGGGCTTATTCCCATGCTTGAGGCCGACGGCTTTGCCGTGCGTCAGGTGTACCCAAGCCTCAGACTCAAGCTCCGGGCGGCCGCGAAACGTCTGTGCGCCGGCAAAAAAACGTGATTCAGGGTTTTTTCCCCCATAAGCCTGACACACGGCTCAAAAAGCCTGGTGCAAGCGTCTTTTTGCCGCCAGCCGGCAGTTGCCACGAGGTTTCAACATAGGGGAGAAAGGGCTGGGCCTTCCATTTTTTTTTGAAAAAACCGATGCCGCTGTTGATGCCGAGGCCGAGGTTCATGCGGCTGTGCCCCATGGTTTCCGCATGGCTCAGCAGGCGGGCGAGAAGGAGGTCGGCGCTGCCCGGCGGCGCAGTTTTCCGGCGAAAGGCGAACATGTAAAAAGCCGTGTGCAAACCGCTGAAGTCGCCTATGCTGAAAGCCGTGAGCCGCCCGTCGTTCAGGCGGGCCGAGACGAGAAGCACGTTCCGCGCCTCCCCGGGCGCATCGTCGGGTTCTTGTAGGGCGTAGCGATTGATGGAGGAAAACACCGCCCTTGTACCGGGCGGCAGAGGGCGCGTATCGAGGTATTCCCGCACGATATCCGCGTGCTCGTCGCTCCAGGCTTCAATTTCAACGGTGAGATCGCGTCCGGCCCTGGTGAGCATGTTGCGGAGCTTCTGCCCGACGGGCGGCGCTGGTATCGGCAGCCGCCAATACAGGTCGGCGCGGCTTTCGGCGTCGCTTGGAGCTTCTTTCGGGCGGTAGGGCGCCAGCACAGTGACCGAGGAACAGCTTTTTGCCAGTTCCTCAAGAGCTTCGTGCAGAGACGGGGGTTCGGGAAAAGGCGATCCGGGCGCCGGACGGGGCTGCGCCTCGCCAGCCTCTTTGCCCGGGCCGCCGGACCAGTCAGGATCTCCTCTGCCCTTAGCGTCGCAACTTGATGGCGAATACCGGGGTTCCGCCCGGGGAGCGCCGGAGTAGGCCGCCAGAACGGCGTGCCCTTCGTGAATATACGCGGCGTACTCGCGGCAGAGCAGAGCGCGCCTGCCGGAAACCGCGCGCACATAGTGCACGAGTTGTTCGGGCACGACGGCCTCGGCCGTGATATGGGAAAGTGACGCGCCAAACATGCGGAGCTTCCGGCCTTTCCTGTGGAGGCAGTGATGAAAACGCCAAGCGGACGAACCGACCCTTTTGACGACCCTTCCCTGCGCGGTCCTGGGGTCTGGCGTTCGCTGCGTGAAGCCTTCGGCGGCCTGCGCCGTCTGCTGGCCGTGGCCCAGGTGGAGGTGACGTCGTTTTGTCCCGGCGGCTGTGTCTATTGTCCGCATACCACCATGAAGGGCAGATGGAAAGCGCGACACATGCGCCCCGAAACCTTTGTCCGTCTGTGGCCGCTTTTTCTCGAAACCGAGCGGGTGCATTTGCAGGGCTGGGGCGAACCATTGCTGCACCCGCGTTTTCTTGACATGGTTTCCCTGGCCCGAAGGGCCGACTGCCGCGTTTCCACCACCACCTGCGGCCTTGTAATGCACGAACCGCTGGCCGAAGGCATTGTGCAAAGCGGCATCGACATCATGGCTTTTTCCCTCACCGGCACATCCGAGGCCGCCAACAAGGCCGCCAGAACCGGCGTCGACTTCGGACGGCTTCTTGATGCCGTCCGGCTTTTGCGGCGGGTGCGCGAGAAAAGAATGGCCGTCCATCTTGAAATTCATTTCGCCTATCTGGTGCTGGCAAGCCAGATGGACGAAGTTCTGGCTTTGCCCGACCTGATGCAGGAGCTTGGCGTGCACGCGGCCGTTGTCAGCACTTTGGACTATATTCCCACAGCGGCATGGAAGGACGAGGCGTTCGCCCCGCATGAAAAGGGCAAGACCGCCAGGGCCGGGGCGCTGCTGGAAGAAGCCTCGGCCAGGGCTGCCGGCATGGGCCTTGCCCTTTACTATTCCCTGCCGGGGGACAGCCCCGGCAGCACCTGCCTCGAACATCCGGAAAAAAGCGTCTACGTTGATGCGGAGGGCAATCTGTCCCCCTGTATCTACGTCAACCTCCCCACAGAGGATGAAGACCCAATGCGCCGCGTGTTCGGCTCGGCGCTTGCGATGAACCCCCTTGACATATGGCGCGGGGATGATTTTTCCGCCTTTCGCGAGGCCATGGTTTTTCGCAGGCCGGACGCCCCCTGCGTTGAATGTCCCAAACGCTTCGCCTCGGGCAACAGGCTGACCTTGTCGCCATAATCGCCAGTTCGGGGATCTCCCGCGATCTTTCGTTGGCAGGAAGCCGTCAAAACGGATGATAATGGATGAAATTACGGATATCCGCATTGAAAAGTAAACTTTTCTCTGCGGAGGATCGTCAGCCGAAAACGCGGTTTTCGGCTGAGTTGCGCCGCTTCGCGGCCAGAGCAATTTCACTTTGAAATTGCTCTGACGGCCGCGAGAGCGGACGCCCGCCGCGAATGCGCAAGCTCAATTTATTTGCGCTGTTATTTCTGGCAGAGCGGGCAATATACGGTGCCGCGCCCGGCGATTCTGGCCGATTTGAGGGTTTTGCCGCAGGATAGGCAGTTTTGGCCGCCACGGCCGTATACCGAGAAGGAGTTCTGGAATGCCCCGGCCCGCCCGAAGGCGTCGCGGTAGTCGCGGATGGAGCTGCCGCATTCGGCTATGGATCGCAGAAGAATTTCGCGCAAGGCGCCGGCGAGGGCGCGCAGCTGCGCCGGGTTCAGGGAGGAGGCGGGCCGTTGCGGGGCAATCCCCGCCTGGAAAAGGGCTTCATCGGCGTAGATATTGCCTATGCCCGCCACGTTCCTTTGATCGAGCAGGGCTGCCTTGACCGAGATTTTGCGCCCATGGAACGCGTTCTGGAGGCAGACCGCCAGGTCTTCCGGGGCCAGTTCCAGGGGTTCCGGGCCGAGAGCGGCGTAAAAGGTCCAAGCCGCGAGATCGGCCGGGCGCATGATCCGACAATAGCCGAAGGTACGCATGTCGTCAAAAAACAGGCGTTCTCCGCCGTCAAGGTTCAAAATCAGTCTGGTGTGTTTTGTGGCCGGAGTATTTGCCGGGTAAACGAAAAACCGTCCGGTCATCTTGAAGTGGAAGGCCAGGATCAGGTCTGCCTTCCCGGACAGGCGCATCAACAGCAATTTGGCGCGGCGATGGATGTCGGTTACGGTGCTGCCGGGCAGCGCGGGGAGCAAGTCCGTTCCGGCCTGCAAGACCTTTGGCCCAGGCACTTCCAGGGAATCGATCCTCCGCCCCAGAATTTGCTCTTTCAGGGTTCTGGCTATGGTTTCAACTTCGGGCAGTTCGGGCATGGTTTGCGCGTATGCGTTTACATCATTTTGTTTCGGGATTGTCGCTTGACGGCGGTTTTGTCCGCCTGCGCCAATCCCACGGCCGTTACGAAGCCGTGCTTCGCAACGTCGGAGCGCGTCGGGCGTCCGCTCTCGCGGCCGCGAGAGCGATTTCAAAGTGAAATTGCTCTAAATGTCCCGCACGCGCACCCGGTGGATCCTGTTTTTATCCATATCCGCGACTGTAAAGCGTTTGCCGCCGATCTCTATGGAGTCTCCAGCATGCGGGATGCGGTCCAGTTCTTCCATGAAGCAGGCGGATATGATTTTGTTTTCGTCAGTCTCCTTGTCCGGGCAGTGGAGATTGATGCGTTCTTCAAGGTCTCTCAGGGACATGTCTCCGGATATGTTGTAGCTGCCGTCGTCGCAGGCGATTATGTCCGGCTCTTCCTTGTCGAACTCGTCCTGGATGTCGCCCACTATGGCCTCTACTATGTCCTCCATGCTTACGATGCCTTGCCAGACTCCGTATTCATCGATCACTATGCAGAATTGCTGGCGTTTGCTTTGCATCCTGTGCAGGAGGGCGTCCAGGCGGAGAGTTTCGTGGGCGTAGACGGGAACGCGCAGGATGGGGCGCAGGGTGGCTGGTCCCTTTGCGCGTAGCACGTCTTTTATATGCACGAAGCCTATTATGTCGTCCCTGTTGTCCTCGTAAACCGGAAAACGCGTGTGTCCGCTTTTTTCGGCGGTTTCCAGGAGTTTGTCCCTTTTTTCGTTTATGTAGAGGGACACGGTGTCCATGCGGTGCACCATTACGTCTTTGGCCGTTTTCTGATAGAAGCTGAAGATATTGCCCAGCATGCGTCCTTCGTCTTTGTCAAGCTGTCCACCCTTGCTGGAATCCATGATCAGCATGCGCAATTCGTCCGCCGAATGTGCGTGTTCGGATTCAGAGGCCGGGTGGATGCCGATGATCCCGATGATGGCGTTGGAGATGCCGTTCATGACCATGACCATTGGCAGGCATAGGAAGTAGAAGAAACGCATGGGCCGCGCCGTAAAGAGCACGGTGGTTTCCGCCTTTTGAATGGAGATGGATTTCGGAACCAGTTCTCCGAAAATGACGTGCAGCAGGGTAATGACGCTGAACCCCACGATAAAGGAGAGAGATTCAATCAGGGTTGGATTGTCCACATAAAACAGGTCGAACAGTGGTTTAAGGAGCACCGCCATGGCCGGTTCGCCCAGCCATCCGAGGCCCAGGCTTGCGAGGGTGATGCCGAGCTGGCATACGGAGAGATAGGCGTCAAGGTGATTTTCGCCGAAGAGGGCGCTTTTGGCCCGTTTGTCTCCGGATGCCGCGAGCAGATGGAGGCGGGTTTTCCTGGCCTTCACGAAGGAAAATTCCGCCGCCACGAAAAAGCCGTTCAAGGCGACCAGAAAAATGGCCAGGATCAACATCATGCCGGTGTACACGGCGAATTTCTCCCGCTCCTGCGCGGAGCGTGGGCCTTGGGGCAAATGCCGGTCTTTCCCGGCGACCTCACCGGGCGCCGGTTCGCATTAGAGCAATTTCACTTTGAAATTGCCCTGGCGGCCGCGAGAGCGGACTCCCGCCGCGAAGGAGTAAGCGCAATTTATTTGCGCTGTTGAACGCCGAAGCGGGCGTAAGCTGGAGAGGGCCGGGTGCATCATCTCAAAGGTAAAATGCTCCAGAGCAGTTCACGAATGAAACGAGTGAACCGCTCTGCAAGGATTTGCGGGCAAATCCTTGCCGCGAAACAGGAGCAGGCGGGTTTTGCCCGCCGTCAAGCAAGCATCGCAAGCGTGAATGCCATATGGATGCGGCTGCTCAAGCATAACTCGCATAGGGGCAGGCTGACAAGGTAATTTTGCCTTTTGTCGCGCCGCGGCGGATTTGCCGCGGGCATGCCTTGCCTGTCAGGTTTTGCGTGGCTTGACCGGGCGCAAACCAGGAAGGAAAAAATGCTTGAATAATATTTGAAGCGGGGTTAATAGGTAGCACTGCTTGTTTTCAGCAGTGATCCGACGCGACTTGGCGGCGTCTTCCACGTCCCCCGCGATTTTTTGTGAAATCAGGGTTTGTCCGTTTCGCAAAAAATCAGGCATAAAACAAGTACGCCCGTTTGATGCAGATCGGTGTAAAGGCGCGTTTTTGACCCTGCCGGGGTAGCTCAGTTGGTAGAGCAGCGGACTGAAAATCCGCGTGTGGGCAGTTCAATTCTGTCCCCCGGCACCACATAAAAATCTCACGAAGTCCCGCAAGAGGCAAAAAACCTTGCGGGACTTTGATTTTCTGGAGATTGGTTGTCTCATGCCGTTTCATAAAGTGCCTTGACATACCGCTATAAAGGGGGCAACTACGGGGGCAAGCTCAGCAAGTGGTTTTATTGCTGAAAGAAGTTGCCCCTATGCCCCTTACAGATACGGCTTGGAATTCAGTCTTTAATAGATCAGTATTGATTCGCTATTATTATTGACCTGCCTTTTCTGCGACGCTGGTAGCCGAGAACTGGTAGAACATTCAAAAATGCACAAGGATGGCTTAGTGCGAGGTGAATACTGGACGGAACCATCGCCTAAGAGGGGATTCAAGCGGAACATTTGCATCATACGGAAAGACGAGTGAGAACGTATGGCGGGGCGGCGGTTACCAGAGGAATCCGGTGCTGCCTGCCTTGCAACGAAAAGCCAGTAACCTGCCGATATAGCCCCAATCTGTGTCTTGAAAAAGAATATTCGGGCAACTCATAAAATATGGATGGGGGCCGATTATGAAAATTTCCACTATTCTTGACTATGTTGATAATGGTCATATGGCCTTACCGGAATTCCAACGGGGCTTTGTCTGGACTCGAGACAAGGTGCGCTGGTTATTCGATTCTCTGTACCACAAATATCCTGTGGGCAGTTTGCTGGTATGGGGTACGGAATCTCAAACCGCAATCCACCGGGGGGATGGGCAGATCACTCCCGGCGTGGTAAAACTGCTTCTTGATGGTCAACAACGATTGACTTCTCTTTATGGCGTTGTGCGCGGCAAGCCTCCCAAGTTTTTTGATGGGGATGCCCAAGCTTTCACGGGCCTCCATTTCCATCTTGCTTCCGAAACTTTTGAATTTTATCAGCCTGTTAAAATGAAAGGCGATTCCCTGTGGATCAACGTGAGCGAGTTGTTCCAGAAAGGACATACAGGGCATGGGGAAGTCATCCAGCGTTTGCTTGGCAACCCGGAATATGCCGCCCATGTGGGCGAGTATTCCCAGCGCCTGGGGAATTTGCTGGGTATCATTGAAACGGATTTGCATGATGACACTATAACTGGCGCGGATAAAAGCCTTGACGTGGTAGTGGATATTTTCAACCGGGTCAATAGTGGCGGCACAAAACTATCTAAAGGCGATCTCGCTTTGGCTAAAATCTGCGCCGCATGGCCGGGTGGTCGTCAAGCCATGAAAGTCAAGCTTAAGGAGTGGGAACATGCAGGGTACAACTTTACGCTGGACTGGTTGCTGCGTTCCATGAATACCGTCCTGACGGGTGAGGCGCAATTCTTGTACCTGCATGGGCGCGATGTGGATGAGGTACAGAATGCACTGGAGAAAGCCGAAAGATACATTGACACTTGCCTCAATTTGATTGGCGGAAGATTGGGCCTAGACCATGACCGCGTACTTTTTGGCCGTTTCGGCATTCCTGTCATGGCCCGCTATCTTGACCTCCGTAATCAACAGCATCTTGGCCCGATGGACGACAAGGAACGGGACAAGCTCCTGTTCTGGTTCGTTCAGGCGGGTATGTGGGGCCGTTTTTCCGGTTCAACAGAAGGCAATATCGACAAGGACTTAGGCGCATTGGAAGGAGAGAACGGAGGTTTGGACAACTTGTTGGAGACTCTGCGCCTGTGGCATGGAGGCTTGCGGGCCGAACCTGGGCATTTCAGCGGCTGGAGCCTTGGCGCACGTTTTTACCCTGTCCTCTATATGCTCACACGTATGGGAAATGCCCTTGATTTAGGCACTGGCCTACCGCTAAAAGCCAATCTTTTGGGCAAAATGAATAAGCTGGAAGTGCATCACATTTTTCCCAAGGCTCAGCTCTATAAGCGCAAATACGATAAATCGGCTGTAAACGCCTTGGCTAACTTCTGTTTTTTAATCAAAGACAGTAATCTGAGTATCAGAGACAGGCTGCCGGAAGAGTATTTCCCAGAAGTGGAACAAGCACACCCCGGCGTGCTAGCTTCACAATGGATTCCTATGGATACAGATCTTTGGAAAATAGAGAATTTTTCAGTTTTTTTGAATGCACGTAAAGAGTTATTGGCAGAAGAGCTTAATCGGCACATGGAAGATTTATTGCATGGAGATACTCACTGGTTGAGCAGTTCTGCCGCTATACCTGATGAACCGATCTTTGCAGACAAGATTAATGATGAAGAGCTGGACAGTTATGTATATGATTTAAATGCTTGGATGACAATGCAAAATCTACCAGCAGGTATCATTTCTTATGATTTGGCTGATCGTGAAACGGGAAAACAAAAAGCAGTGATTGATTTAGCTTGGCCTAACGGAATTTTGGAAAACCTAAGCCCACCTGTAGCCGTGCTTTTCAATGAAGAGCCTGGAATTATTTCCCTGGCAAACGAGTATGGTTTGCGTTGCTTTACCAGCGTTACAGCTTTCCAGAAATATGTTGAATCCGAGATTAAGACAGATATTGGTGAAAAATAAATGCAAAAAAATTGGGAGTGCTTGTGGAAAGCCAAAATACCGCGCAGAAAAGAAGCTTAGCGCGATGAGTATCTGATGAGAGGTATCTGTGCCTTTGCTAATGCCCAGGGCAGCACCTTTCTGAAATCTCAAGAGACAGCGTAATGGAGAAGATGACGACATGAAACCCGACAGTTCTGAACTTGTCATCTACCAAACTGAAGACGGCAGAACAAAAATTGACGTGCGGATGGAGGAGGAAACCGTCTGGCTAACCCAAGCCCAGATGGTTGATTTGTTCCAGACGACCAAGCAGAATGTCAGCCTGCATATCAATAATGCTCTCAAGGATGGCGAGCTTGAGGAGAGTTTAGTTGTCAAGGAATACTTGACAACTGCCGCTGACGGCAAAAGCTACAACACAAAGCACTATAATCTGGATGTCATCATTTCTGTCGGCTACCGGGTGAAATCCCTGCGCGGCACGCAGTTCCGCCGCTGGGCGCTGGCGGTTCTTCGGGAGTATCTCGTCAAGGGCTTCGCCATGAACGACGACCTCCTGAAAAAAGCGGGCGGCGGCGATTACTGGCGGGAACTTCTGGAGCGCATCCGCGACATTCGCTCCAGTGAAAAGGTGTTCTACCGGCAAGTGCTTGACCTGTACGCCACCAGCGTTGACTATGACCCGCACACGCCGGAATCGCAAAAATTCTTCAAAGTGGTGCAGAATAAAATCCACTACGCCGCCCACGGCCATACCGCGCCGGAAATCATCGCCGGGCGGGTCAATGCCGAACTGCCCTTCATGGGTCTGACCACCTTCGCCGGGGCAAGGCCGGTCAAAAGCGATGTGGGCATCGCCAAAAACTATCTGCGCGAGGAAGAACTGGCGACTCTGAACCGCATGGTTTCGGCCTTTTTCGATCTGGCTGAACTGCGCGCCATGCAACATCAGCCCATGTATATGAAAGACTGGCTGGCGGAACTGGACGACTTTGCCGGGCGCTACGGCAAGGGCATACTCCCGGATGCCGGGCGGGTCAGCCATGCAGAAGCGCTGGATAAGGCGGAGCAGGAATACGAGAAATACCGCCATCTGACGGACGCGGAACTTTCGCCGGTGGAGCGCGAATTTCTGGACAGCCTCAAGCGGACGCAGAAAAAACTGGCGAGGAAGACAAAAAAGGACTAGGCTGATTCCCACGGCACATAGGGGGGATTGAATTGTCCCCTCGCAGACATTGCCAGATTGAACCGCTGATACTTTATATGAGATTTTTTTGGGGGCAACTCTGGGGGCAACTTATATGCCTGTAACTGATATAAATCATATTTTTCAATGAGATACCCTGTAATCTTTGTTCTGTCCCCCTAAATTCAGGGGGTTAGATGCATCATCTAACCCTTTTTTACTGTGCCTGTTCCGGATCTGCACTTTACCGTCCACCGGCGGCAAAAGGGATGCTGCCAGCTACCGGCTTCCGGGGTGACGTGCGCATAAAAAGCCGCTGACACGTTACACAGCAGAAAATCAGCATGAGCAATCCCTTTTTCGACCGGCCGATCCTCAACTCGCCATATGCCGTACCTGAACGTCACTGGCAACTGAACGACGAAGGCCAGCCGACTCAAAAAATCAACGAATTTCGCCGCCCGGCCAGTTTCATCACGCCTATCCCCAATCCTCAGAAATCCAAGGGCAAATCTAAGCAATTCAAGCTTCTGGCGGATGCCACCGCAAAGGCCATTTCCTCCGAAAGCCAGGAATACGAACTTACCACAATCATCAACGCGCTTCGGGGCGCGGTGGCTGAATGGCGCAAGGATGACCCCAAAAACTGGAAAGTCACGCCGGAGACCACTCGATTGCTCCAACATTGGCGGCATCACAAATTCAGTGGATACCGTCCTTTTTTTTGTCAGCTTGAGGCCGTGGAAACAGCGATATGGCTGACGGAAGTGGCGCCGAACGCCGGGAAAAAGGGGGAGCGCTTTCTTGAGCGTTTGAAAACCGCCAATTTGGAAGCCAACCCCGGCCTGAGCCGTCTGGCTTTGAAACTTGCCACCGGCGCGGGCAAGACCACGGTAATGGCAATGCTCATCGCATGGCAGACCGTCAATTCCGCCCGTTATCCCAACAGCAGACGATTCACTCACGGTTTCCTTGTCGTCACCCCCGGCATCACGATCAAAGACCGTCTGCGCGTTTTACTGCCCACGGATGTGGACAGCTACTATCAATCCAGAGAACTGCTCCCCTCGGATATGCTTCTGGATATTCAGAAGGCGAAAATTGTCATTACCAATTTTCATGCCTTCAAACAGCGCGAAAAAACGGAACTGTCCAGCACGGGGCGCGCCCTGATCAACGGCAGACACGCCAGTGACGAAAGCAAAATTAACACTGTTGAGCCTGAAGGACAAATGCTCCAGCGGGTTATGGGCAGCCTGATGAGCATGAAGAATATCATGGTATTTAACGATGAAGCCCATCACTGCTACCGGGAAAAACCCGGCGACAAAGAAGATGTGAAGATTCAGGAAGGCGAAGACAAAAAAGACGCAACCAAAGAAGCCAATGACAACAACGAAGCGGCCCGCCTCTGGATTTCCGGTCTTGAGATTGTGCAGAAGAAACTCGGCGTCTCCCGCATATTCGATCTTTCAGCCACGCCGTTTTTTCTGCGCGGTTCAGGCTACAAGGAAGGGACGCTGTTTCCCTGGACAATGAGCGATTTTTCCCTCATGGACGCCATTGAATGCGGGATTGTGAAGCTCCCCCGCGTTCCCATAGCCGACAATCTGCCCGATGCCGCTGACGATATGCCCAAGTTCCGCGAACTCTGGAAGCATATCGGCAAGGACATGCCTAAATCCGGACGATCTTCAAAATTCAATGATCCGCAAGCCCTGGAATTGAAAAATCGGATTCTGCTCGTCAATGCGCTGAAAGCCTTGTACGGGCATTATGAAAAGACTTTCCATCTATGGGCGGATGCGAAGATTGACGTTCCACCCTGTTTTATCATCGTCTGCAACAATACCTCCACCTCCAAGCTGGTTTATGACTACATCTCCGGCTATGCCCACGGTGAGAGCGGCGTCTTTTTCGACAGCAAATTTCCCCTGTTCAGCAATTACGATGAGAACGGCAATCCCTACCCAAGGGCGCGGACGCTCCTTATTGACAGCCGGCAACTTGATTCCGGCGAAAAATTGAGTGAGGATTTCCGCAAACTCAACG
>JAISZH010000027.1 GCA_031269345.1 Desulfovibrio sp.
TATTTTCGTTGTGGCGCAACATAACTGCTTTTCAGCGTCACCAAATTGGGTGGCTTTTCCCACTGCTCGGCAAGGCATCTCTGTTGCCGTAGTAAGAAAAATTAGATGCGTCAGCCCTGGGGGGACAACTAACGCGGATTCATGGCCGCAGCCGGAAGCCGCCTGTTCCATTTCCAAGGCCGTTTTCGGCTTCCAGGCGGAGACATTAGCCCGGATCATCCTGCATCCGCTTCAGCAGAGGTTCACAAAAATAAGGGCATTTTTGATCAAAAAACGGAATTATATCTTGGCCGCCAGGGTTTTTCTCGTGATGCCCAGGCGGCGTGCGGCCTCGCTTTTATTGCCTCCTGTGTCTTCCAGGGTATTCAAAACAATGACGCGCTCAATTTCTTCAAGGGTCATGTTGCTGAACTCATTTTGCCGTGCGAATGCGCTTGTTTCCTCATCGGCAATGCCCGGAGGAAGCTCGCGCTCGCTTATGTATTCTCCGACCAGCAGCACAACCGCGCGTTCCACCGCATTTTCCAGTTCCCGGACGTTCCCCGGCCAGGAGTATTTAATCAGCTTGTCCATTGCTCCGGGCGTGTATCCCTTTACCTGTTTGTTGTTCTTTGCCGCGAAGACTCTCAAAAAATGCGCGGCAAGCAGCGGGATGTCCTCCCGCCGTTCCCTCAATGCGGGCAGGGTGACGGAAACCACGTTGAGCCTGTAATACAAATCCTGTCTGAAACGCCCGGCCGCCACCTCCTGTTTGAGGTCGCGATTCGTGGCCGCCAGGATACGCACGTTCACCTTAACGGTCCTGTCGCCTCCCACCCTTTGTATTTCACGCTCCTGTATGGCGCGCAGCAGTTTTACCTGCATGGGCAGAGGCATTTCCCCGATTTCATCAAGAAAGATGCTGCCCTTGTTGGCGGCGATAAAGCGCCCGTCGCGCTGCTTTTCCGCCCCGGTGAACGCGCCTTTTTCGTGCCCGAAAAGTTCGGATTCCAGCAAGGTTTCCGACAAAGCCGCGCAATTGATCGCCACATAGGGGCCAGTACGGCGGTTGCTGTTGGCGTGCAGCAGTTTTGCCGCCAGTTCTTTGCCGGTGCCGGATTCTCCGGCGATCAGCACGGTCGCTTCCGAGGGGGCGATGGTCAACAGTATTTCCAGGAACTTTCGCATGGGGACGCTGTTTCCGATCATGCCTGTCGAGTTGAAATCGGCGCGTAAAGCGTTGCGCAGGGCTTTGTTTTCCACACGCAAGGAGGCGTGATCCAGGGCGCGCTCCAGGCTGAGCCGCAGCCCGTCAAAATCCAGAGGCTTGATGAGATAGTCGTATGCCCCGGCTTTCAGCGCGCCTACCGCTGTTTCAACGTCCGAATAGGCTGTCATTATCAGGATGGGTATGGCCGGATTGTAGGCCTTTATCTCTTTTAAGGCCTCAATTCCGCTCATCCCTCCCATGCGGACGTCCATCAGAAGCACGTCGAAGGCCCGTTCCCTGCACAATTCCACCGCCGTTTCGCCGTCCCCGGCGCCGGTCGCCTCATAGCGCCATTCCGAAAGAAGCTTGATCAGCACATTGCGATGGTTTTTGTCGTCATCTACGACCAGGACCGTGATTTTCCCGTCAGCCATTTCTTTTCCGTATTACAGCATTTTAACTTTGAGATTATGCGCCTGACACTCTCCGACCTACGCCCGCTCCGGCGTTTAACAGCGCAAATAAATTGCGCTTACGCCTTCGCGGCGGGCGTCAGCTCTCGCGGCCGCCAGAGCAATTTCAAAGTGAAATCGCTCTATTGCAAAGGGAGGTTGATTGCGAACAGGCTTCCCTGGCCCACCCGGCTTTTTACTGTGATGCTTCCGCCGTGTCCTTCGATGATCTTGTGGACTATGGACAAACCGAGGCCTGTCCCTGATTTCTTTGTCGTAAAATAGGGGGTGAAGATAGAGGGCAGTATGTCGTCGGGGATACCGGCGCCTGTATCTTCTATGGTGATGATCAGGCGATCTGTTTCCGTCTCGACCGCTATACGGAGTTTGCCTTTGTTCTCCATGGCCTGGACCGCGTTGAGGATGAGATTCAGCATGGCCTGGGTAAGGCGCTCCGCGTTGACGGGCACGCGGTTCGTAAAATCGCCGCAGGCAAAGGTAACGGCAATGTTTTTTGCCTTCAGATCCGTATCCGCCAGACGCAGGGCGTCGGCAACAATTTTTTTGACGTCCTCAGGCGCGACTTTCATGGCGCCGGGGCGGGCGAACTCCAATAATTCGGAAACCACGCGGTTCAAACGGTCGGTTTCTACAATCATGGTTCTTGCGGCTTCTTCCTCCGGTCCTCCGGATGGCGTCCTGGCCGCGATATATGTGGCTATTCCCTTGATTGAGCTTAAGGGATTGCGTATTTCATGGGCAACGCCGGCGGCCAGATTGCCGAGGGCGGTCAGGCGCTCATTGCGCTTCGCTTCTTCCTGAAGGCGTTTTACCTCGCCGATGTCGCGCAATATGAAAAGGTTGCCGAGAAATATGCCTTCATCATTATGTATCTGCGATGCGCTCAGGCTGATGTGCCCGCGTTTGTCCGGCGGCAGGATTATTTCTTTTTCAAAGACCTTTTCATTGCGAGAAAGGGCCGCTGTGAGGCCTTGCCAGTCCGGTCCGGGAACGGCCGTCAGAGGCGCGCCTATTGTTTTGTCCGCGTCAAGGCCGAGTATATCCAGGGCGGCGGCGTTGATGATGTTTACAAAGCCGGCGGAATCGCTGGTCAACAGGCCGACCGGCAAGCTGGTTACGACTTCTGACGCCAGGGCCTGGGTGTCTTTGAGCAGCCTGCGGGACTGCCGGTAACTGTAGGCCCAGAACAGGGAAATGAAGCCCGCAAGACCAAGGGCGGCAGTCACGGCCGCCAGCAGCAGGCTGTTGCGGTAATCCGCGGCCAGCGCGTCCTCAAGAGGTTTTCTGTCAAAGCCGACGAAGGCAATGTTTTTCACGTCGTTTGAGGAGACGGCTCCCATCCGTCCCTTTCTTCCGCCCCGCGCTTTGCCGCAGTCATTGGCCGTATCGCGGTGCTGGTGATGTCCAATCTGGAGGGGCGAGAAGCGGCGGTAAACTTCAAAAATCGCGTTGCCCTCCATGTCCCGCAAGCGCCAGGAGGCCGCATTGGAAATATCTTGCGGCATTTCTCCCTGGAAACTTGCCCCAATTTGCTGCGGATCGCTGTGCGCAAGAATGAGTCCTTCGGCACCCACAACGGCCATGAAGACTATGCCCGACTGTTTCGCGGTTTCTTCCAGCAGGGCCTGCAACAGGCTGTGCGCGCCCTGCTCTCTGCCCATCCTGCTTCGGGAACCAGCCTCCAGCGCCCAGATAAGGGATTCGGCGCGGGCAGTAAGATTTTGCGTAAGGTATTGCTTGTCGCGCTGGGCGCTCCTGAAGGCCGGCAGCGCAACGGCGAGACCCAGAATAAGCGCCGCCCCCACGATCAACAAAGGGGAAATTCCGGGAAAGAACCAGCGCGGCGGGGCGGAAAATTTTGCGGAAGAAATAAGACGCATGAGCGTTTCCTTGATTGGATACTTTCTACTCACTTCCACAGGAAAAAGCGAGTAGAATTTTACCGTAGCAGGGAACGCCTGCCTCAACTAAAATTTTTTAATAATAATTTATAATGGTTATGTGCATAAATTTTGTGGCACGCGCTTTGCTAAGTCCTCTTCAAAAAGCAAAAACACAGGAGAGATTATGAGCATTGCACAGCGTTTTTCAATAATAACCGCGGTAATTCTGGTGATGGCGTTCGGAGCGGCCGGCGTTTCCGCCGCGAAGGGCCGGCATGGCGGCCCTGAACCCGGCCGATACTCCGAATACTACAATAAAATCACGCCGTTGCAACAGCAGATCTATGCGAAGCAAACCGAGCTTGATGCCCTCTTCTCTGACAAAGTCCCGCAAGACGATGCGAAAGTTCAGGGATTGATAAAAGAAATCGGAGAGTTGTACGCCAAAATATACGCCGTCAATTCCGAGTTCGGCTTTAGAGGCGATTTCGCGAGCCCTCCCTCAAGCTATGGCTATCCGGATCACAGAGGTGGACCCGGCTGGTGCGGCGGACCCGGCTGGGGTGGCGGACCCGCCTGGGGTGGCGGACCCGCTTGGGGTGGCGGACCCTCCTGGAGTGGCGGACCCTCTTGGGGTGGCGGACCCTCCTGGGGTGGCGGGCCCGGCCGGGGACACGGCGGACATGGTTGGGGCGGCGATTCTGGCCGGAGACACGGCGGACATGGTTGGGGAGGGCCGGGATGGGGCCGCGGTAATTGCGGCGGGTGAAGGTAATTCCGCAACAATAATCAATGTCCGGGGGGAAATACCCCCCGGACCCTTTCAATTTTCCGCCAGTTCCGGGGGTCAAGGGGCACGGCGCTCCTTGCGGGTTTTGCAAAAGGGTGGCCTTTTGGGTCTTTTGCAAGCTTTTGCGCAGAAAACAAATCAATATCCGGGGAAACAGTTTCTCCGGACCCGTTATTCAGGATTATGCGCCGAGGACAGGCGTAAAGACCGGCAGGCCGCTTTTGCCGTCAACGACTGTTGCGCCTTGCGTGTTTTTTCCCGGTTTGCGCGCGGGCGCGCCTCGAACGCCAGCGCCCTGGGGCAGGCGCGTCGCCCGGGTCAGCAGGACAAGTCCGGCCCCGGAGCAGGCATAGCGGGCGCTTTGCTTTTGGTCGGGCAGTGTGATCGGCCCGGACACGACGCGCAAATCAATGGCCGTATCGCTGAGTGTGGGGTGTGTTCCCGCTTCCGCCGGGTTTTCGTCTTTTCTTTTCTTTCGGTCCTGAGCGGCGGACGGGCTGCGGGTTTGCGCCGGAGAACCTTCCGGACGCCGGAGTCCAAGGGAAAAGTCTGCCTGACGCGATTGCGGCGCGCCCAGTTGCAGATGCAGAAAACTGAAGGCCAGGCTTTCTTTGGGCAGTCCGGCCAGTTTGCCGAGTCGGAGCAGGTCTTCCGGAACCGCGTTGGCCGCGCAGGTAAAATGGCACCAGCCGGAAGGGGGTTTGCCGAGTTTGGGGGCATCCTTCCAGCCCGTTTCAGAACGGGGCAGAAAGGGACAGGGGGAGTTGTGCGTGCAGGGGCTTAAGGGGTGAAATCCCCTGTCCATCGCCTCTTTGCGCGTCAGAGCCACCAGTTTTCCGCCGAGGCGCGTGCCAGGCTCAAGGAGAAACAGCCCTCCGCCCGGTCGCAGGGCGCGCCCGGCTTTTTTCGCGACGGTTTCAAGGAAGCCGCCTGTTTTTTGCGCTCCCGGCCTTACGTCCGCTTCGTTCAAAACATTGAGCATTGTCAGCAAATCCACTTTGGCGTCTGGAGCGCCCGGAGGGAAAAGTCCCTTTGGGCTGTGGATGAGTCTTATCCGCCAGGGGCAGTCTTTGCCCATCATCTCCCGCAGTATGTCCGCGCCTGTTTCCAGAGGTCGTTTCGCGCTGTCGGCACAGATGAACTCCAATGGCACGGCGCGCAATTCAGGCTTGGCGCACCACAGGGCCAGGGGCAGGGTCAGGGGGCCGCTTCCCAGGTCAAGCACAAGCGCGCCCGGGCGCAGCCCGAGATCAAGACATGGCAGCAGACGGGACAGGCGGCAGATATTCCACGGCAGAAAATAACAGATGTAGGCGGCGGTCAAACGCGGCCATGCCCAGTAAGGGCGAACAAGCCCCGCGCGCCCCACGGTCAGGATGTGGGACAGGTCACGAACTGCCGAAGGCAGGTCGGCGCGATGCTGCGCCGGGATCGGAAAGACGCGGGCTGTCGCCTGCGCGAGTTTTTGCAGCTCCGCCTCAAAACCGGGAGGAGGGGGGCAGACTATGTTACGCAAAACGCCGCCGGCTTTTTTTTCAGGATGCGGCATTCGCGCTTCTGGCCAGCACCCGGAAATACACGGGTTTTTCCAGCACGAAGACGCTGTTTTCAAGGCTGATCAGGGCGGTGCGTATCCCGGCCACCGGGGCCGAATGGGTCATGATCAAAAGGGGTACGCACCCGCCTCCGTCTCTGCTCCCGGCCGGAGGTTCTCCGGTATCGCCTTTCTGGTTTACCTCGGCGATGGATATGCTGTTGTCAGCCAGGATGCCCGCCACATCGCGCAGCACTCCCGGCTTGTCCCGCACCGTCAGGCGGATATACCAGGGGCTGAAGCAGTCGGTATCCGGCTTTACGCGCGCGACGGTTGCCCTGCGGCGCAGGGGGAAACCCGTGTTGTCCGGGGTGGCCCCCCTGGCGATTTCCAGGATGTCGGCAAGCACGGAACCGGCTGTGGGCAGGCCGCCCGCGCCCCTGCCGTGCAAAAAGAGCGAGCCGCAGGCGTTGCCTTCGATGCGGACGGCATTGTACGCCCCTTCCACCCTGGCCAGGAGAAATTTCTCGTGCACCAGGGCCGGGCACACGCCAGCCTCAATGCGGCCTTCAGCGGGGTCTTTCGTCGCCTCGCTCCGGGCGTATCCGATAAGTTTGACGCGATAGCCGAACTCATGCGCATAGCGGATGTCAGCCTGGGTCACTCCGGAGATGCCCTCCACCGGCATGTTCTTGTACGGGTAGTCTATTCCCCAGGCCAGGCGGATGAGCAGGGCGAGCTTGTGCGCGGCGTCAAGCCCGTCTACGTCCAGACTCGGGTCGACCTCCGCGTAGCCCAACCTCTGGGCGTTGTTTAAGGCCGATGCGAAATCCTGGCCTTTCTCGCTCATTTCGGAGAGGATGAAATTGCAGGTGCCGTTCAAGATTCCCAGCAGGTTGTCGATGCGGTTGCCGGCCAGGGACGCGCGCAGGGTTCTGATTATGGGGATGGCCCCGCAGACCGCGGCCTCGTAGCCCAGATGCAGGTCTTTTTTTTCGGCCAGTTCGAAAAGGCTGCCGCCCTGTTCGGCGAGCAGGGCCTTGTTGGCCGTGACCACGCTTTTCCCGCTTTCAAGCGCGCGCCGGATGATGGAACCGGCCTGATCCACACCGCCAATCAGTTCCACCAGCACGGCAATTTCCGAATCTCCCAGCAGGTCTTCGGCCTTGTTCGTAAGGAGCGCGCCCTCCGGCAAAGGGCAGGATCGAGGGCGGGAGAGGTCGCGCACCAGGATGCGTTTGACGCGCACCTCCCGGCCGGTCCGGGCGATGATTTCATCCCGGTTTTCCCGCAGGATGCGCACAAGGCCGGCGCCGACCGTGCCGAAGCCGGCAAGTCCCAGGACAAGGGGAGGGGATTTGTCAGACATCGCTTCCCGCCTTGGAAAGAGTTTTTTTAATGCCGCGCACGGCCTGGTTGGTACGATGCTGGTTTTCTATAAGCGCAAACCGCACGTGGTCGTCGCCGAGCGAGCCGAAACCCAGGCCGGGCGATACCGCCACATGGCCTTCCTTCAACAGCAGCTTGGAAAATTCCACTGATCCCATGGAGCGGAATTCTTCCGGGATACGCGCCCAGACAAACATGGTGGCTTTGGGCGCCGGCACCTCCCAGCCGATGCGGGCAAGACCCTCAATGAGCCAGTCCCGGCGTTGCTTGTAAGTGTCGCGGATCTGCGCGACCTCGTCGTCAATTCCGTGCAGGGGGGCGTTCAGGGCTACGGTCGCCGCTATCTGGATCGGCTGGAAAATGCCGTAATCCAGATAGCTTTTGATGCGCTGCAAGGCATGGATCATCTCCCGGTTTCCGACGCAAAATCCGACCCTCCATCCGGCCATTGAATAACTTTTGGACATGGAGAAAAATTCCACACCGACGTCCTTGGCTCCATCCGCCTGCATAAAGCTCGGGGCCTGGTATCCGTCAAAGACCAGATCCGCATATGCCAGATCGTGTATCACCAGGATTTTGTGTTCTTTGGCGAAATCGACTATTTTCTGGAAAAAGTCGAGGCTGGCCACCTCGGTGGTCGGGTTGTGCGGGTAGCTGATGATCAGAAGTTTGGGCTGAGGCCAGGTCTGACGCACGGCCAAAGTCAGGTCCTCGAAAAAGTTCCGCTCGCGCCCGATCGGAATGCGGCGCACGTCCGCTCCGGCGATTATCGGCGCATAGGTGTGGATGGGATAGGTCGGGTCCGGGGTCAGAACAACGTCGCCGGGCGAGAGCATGGCCAGGGCAAGGTGAGCCAGTCCTTCCTTGGCGCCCATGGTGGCTATGGCTTCTGTCTCCGGATCGAGATAAACTCCGTAGCGGCGGTTGTACCAGTCGCAGACGGCCTTGCGCAGATTCGGGATGCCGCGCGAAGCGGAATAGCGGTGGTTCACGGGTTTGGCCGCCGCTTCCACGACTTTGTCCACGATAAATTGCGGGGTGCCCAGATCCGGGTTGCCCATGCCGAAGTCCACCACGTCGATGTTGTTGCGGCGCATCTGCATCTTCAAGTCCGTGACCACCGAAAAGACATAGGGGGGCAGGCGGCGCATTCTGGGGAACTGATCCATCAATCCGGTCTCCGCGTGATTTGGTACGGGGGGTTGGGGCAAGCCCGGCGCGCCGCCGCAGGCGGCGTGAGCACGGCAAAAAACCGCGTTCATTGCCGTGCGGCCTTATCGCTTAAAACGAAGCGAAAGCGTGGTTTTAAGCGATACATGGCACTGGTCGGCCGGAAACAACGCTTTCCGGCCGACGGTCCCGCGTTAAAAAGTTTACTTTTTAACGCATATGTCAATATATTATATTCCTGGCAAGGGTTCTGTAAAGGGAAGAATAATGGGAAGGGATACAAGGACAAGCAGGGTTCCTGAGCCGGGCGTCTTTCTCCTGGAAAGCCAATATGTGCCGCGCGGGGATCAGCCAGAAGCCATTGAGGCCTTGAGCGCGAACATCAGACAGGGGGTGAAGGACCAGGTGCTGCTCGGCGTCACCGGTTCCGGCAAGACCTTCACCATGGCCCACACCATTGCCGCCGTGAATCGTCCCGCCCTGATCCTGGCTCCCAACAAAACTTTGGCCGCGCAGCTCTACAGCGAATTCCGGGTGCTTTTCCCGCACAACGCCGTGGAGTATTTTGTCAGTTATTATGATTATTATCAGCCCGAGGCCTATGTCCCGGCCTCGGATACCTACATAGAAAAAGATTCCTCCATCAACGACAACATAGACAAGCTGCGCCACGCCGCTACCCACGCCCTGCTCACCCGGCGCGACGTGATCATAGTGGCTTCAGTTTCCTGCATCTACGGTCTTGGTTCTCCGGAATACTACGCCCGTCTGGTCATCCCGGTGGAGGTCGGGCAGCGCCTTGGGCGCGAGGAGGTGATCGCGCGCCTGGTGGATATCCAGTACACACGTAATGACTATGATTTTCACAGGGCCACCTTCCGGGTGCGCGGCGATGTTCTGGAGGTTATCCCTTCCTATGAGCACGAGCGTGCCCTGCGTCTGGAATTTTTCGGGGACGAGATCGAGGCCATATCCGAGGTGGACCCCCTGACCGGCAAGGTGCTTAATCCAGTGGGCAAAAGCGTAATCTACCCGGCCAGCCACTATGTCTCGGACCGTGACAACCTGTTGCGCGCAGTATCCGATATCCGTGAGGAACTCGGGATCTGCCTGGCCGGGCATCAGGAGAACAACCGCCTGGTGGAGGCGCAACGCCTGGAGCAGCGTACTTTGCTTGACATGGAAATGATGGAGCAGATCGGCTATTGTAGCGGAGTGGAGAATTACTCCCGACATCTGGACGGCCGGGCGGCAGGGTCCCCTCCCTCCTGCCTGCTGGATTATTTCCCCGATGATTTTTTGCTTTTTGTGGATGAATCCCATATCACCATCCCCCAGGTCGGCGGCATGTTCAAAGGTGACCGTTCGCGCAAGGAAACTCTGGTGCGCTACGGCTTTCGGCTACCTTCGGCCTTGGACAACCGTCCCCTGTCTTTTGAGGAATTTCTGGCCCGCATCGGGCAGAGCGTCTATGTCTCCGCCACCCCCGGCCCCTGGGAATTGGACCGCTCCCAAGGGTTGGTGGTGGAGCAGATTATTCGGCCCACCGGCCTGGTGGACCCGATCTGCGAGGTGCGGCCCACGCGTGCCCAGATGGACGATCTCCTGGCCGAATGCCGGCTTTGTGCCCAAAACGGTTCGCGCGCCCTGATCACTACCCTGACTAAACGTCTGGCCGAGGATTTGACCGATTATTTCCGTTCCATGGGGGTCAGGGCCAAATATTTGCATTCGGATATAGACACCCTTGAGCGCATGAGCATCATCCATGCCCTGCGCAAAGGCGAATTTGACGTGCTTGTAGGCATCAACCTTCTGCGCGAAGGGCTG
The DNA here is from genome assembly GCA_031269345.1 of Desulfovibrio sp. Lineage (GTDB taxonomy): Bacteria > Desulfobacterota > Desulfovibrionia > Desulfovibrionales > Desulfovibrionaceae > Frigididesulfovibrio. Next base: position 10,262 of record JAISZH010000027.1, read on the forward strand.
GATATCCCGGAGGTGTCTCTGGTGGCCATTCTGGATGCGGACAAGGAGGGTTTTTTGCGTTCCGCCGGTTCCCTTGTGCAGACCTTCGGACGCGCCGCGCGCAACGTGGGAGGCCGCGTTCTTCTCTATGCCGACCGCGTGACCGCCTCCATGCGCGCGGCAATGGATGAAACGGCCAGACGGCGCGAGCGGCAGGAAAATTTCAACATAATCCGGGGCATAACCCCGGTGGGCATCAGCAAGGACGTGGATACGCCCTTTGACGGTCTTTTCCCCTCCCTTGGCCGGGGAGATTCACGCCTGGAACGTCCGGGAACACCTGCGTCCGCGCAGGCTTCGGACCCGCGTGAGCTTGCCCGCCTTGTCCAGGGTCTGGAGAAGGAAATGCGCGCGGCCGCGCGCGAACTGGAATTTGAGCAGGCCGCGGTTCTGCGTGACCGCATCCGTGACTTGCGCAAATGTCTACTGCTTTCCGGAACGGAAGAGGAAAGCCCATGATGTCGAAGAATTTGCAAGAAGCCGGCTCAGGTCGGAAAAAGGTCCGGTGTATAGTCTCAACATTGAGGAAACACTGATATTTTTGGTATGCGAAAAGGAGTGCGAAGCATGAAGGACGGAGAGGCAAAGGCCGCGCCTGAGGATGCGGCCGCGCGCGCCGCGCGGTTGATCGCGCTTTTGGAGCATCACGGGCGGCGGTATCATGTGCTTGACGATCCGGAGATATCCGATGCGGAGTATGACGCCCTGTTCATGGAACTGCTCGGCCTGGAGGAACAGTATCCCGTCCTGCGCTCGCCGCATTCCCCGACTTTGCGCGTGGGCGGAGAGATTTTGGAGAGTCTGCCCTCCCGCGCCCATTCCCTGCCCATGTACAGCCTGGACAATGTTTTCAGCCTGGGCGAAGGCCGGGAGTACGTGCGCAAACTCCTGCGCCTTTTGCCGGACGTGGATGAAAGCTCTCTCTCCTTCTGGATGGAGCCGAAGATGGACGGCCTCGCCATGGAACTGATCTATGAGCGCGGTATTTTTGTTCGCGCCCTGACCAGGGGGGATGGGCTGACAGGAGAGGAAGTTACGGGCAATATGCGTACAGTGCGCAATGTGCCCCTGCGTCTTTCCGGTTCAGTTCCCGATCTTGTCGAGGTGCGGGGCGAGGTGTTGATCAGCAGGAAGGATTTCGCCGCCTTGAACGCGCGCCAGGAACAGAGCGGGGGTAAGTTGTTCGCCAACCCGCGCAACGCGGCCGCCGGATCCGTACGCCAGCTTGATTCTTCCGTCGCCGCCCGCCGGCCTCTGCGTTTTCTGGCCTACGGCACGGGGCGCGTCGAAGGGGCCAAAGCCTGGAGTACGCAACAGGAGCTTATGTTCTGGATCCGGGACCTGGGTTTCGAGATCGCCCCAAAAGCTGGGCTTTGCCTTTCCTTCGCCGCTTTGGAGCAATGGTGGAACTCCCTGGTCACGGCGCGCGATTCTTTCCCCTTTGAGCTAGATGGGGCGGTAGCCAAAATTAACAGCTTGGCTTTGCAGGAAAAGTTGGGTTTTACCTCCAGGGCGCCCCGGTTCGCTGTGGCCTTCAAGTTCGCGGCGCCGCGCGCGCGCGCCAAGCTTCTGGACATCAGCCTCCAGGTCGGGCGTACCGGGGCCCTCACCCCGGTTGCCAATCTCTCCCCGGTCAATGTCGGCGGCGTGGTGGTGCGCCGCGCCACCTTGCACAATGAGGACGAGATTCGGGCCAAAGATTTGCGTATCGGTGATACGGTGCTGGTTCAAAGGGCCGGAGACGTCATTCCGGAGGTTGTAGCGGCTTTGCCAGAGCTGCGCGACGGCACGGAAAAGGTTTTTATTTTTCCCGCACACTGCCCGGAATGTGGCGGCGGCGTTTTCCGGGAGAAGGGCGAATCCGCCGTGCGTTGCCTGAATCGCGCCTGTCCGGCCGTGCTGCGGGAATCGGTCAAACATTTCGTGTCCAAAGCCGGTCTGGATATCCAGGGTTGGGGGGGAAAGCTGGCGGAACAGTTGCTGCGGGCAAAACTGCTGAGCAGCCCGGCCGATATTTTCGCCTTGAAGGACGAGGACCTGCTGGGACTGGAGCGTCAGGGGGAAAAATCGGTCGCCAACCTGCGCGCGGCCCTTGAGGACACGCGCCGAAACTGTACTCTGCCCCGGCTGATTTCCGCTCTGGGCATCCGCCATGTGGGAGAGGAGACGGCCAAGGCCCTGGCCGGGGAATTCGGCTCCCTTGACGCCTTGAGCGCGGCGGACGTCGAGGCCCTGTGCCGGGTCAGGGACGTGGGACCTGAAGTCGCCGCCTCCATCCGGGATTTTTTTCTGGCCGAAGGTAACCGGCGTTTGCTTGAAGACCTGCGCGGGCAGGGGGTTTGGCCCGAGGCGCGGGCAATGTCCGTGTCAGAACCCGAAAGAGAGATGCCGCGCCAGATGCTTCTGCCTTTTTCTCCCGACACGGAGAAAAAAGGGGACATGGCAGAAGAAAAAAGCGGCAAAGCCGGAGCTTCACCTCTGTACGGCAAGACAATACTGTTTACCGGGGCGCTTTCCGCCCTGAGCAGAAGCGAAGCCTCACGTCTTGCGGAAAAGGCCGGGGCCGGGGTTCTGTCCGGGGTTTCGGCGCGCCTTGATTATCTTGTGGTCGGGGACAGCCCCGGCTCCAAGCTGAGGAAGGCCGAGGCCCTTGGAGTGGGCGTTCTGAACGAGGAGGAATTTTTACGGATGGTGAACGCGCCGGTTGCGCCCGAGAAGGCATAGGACCTCATAAACAATGCTTCCCCAGGCCTTGGCCGTTTCCTCGCCGCTGACGGCTTCGGCGTGGGGTCCGCCGATCAGCCAGGCCCGTAGCGGCCATCCGGCGTCATCAGGCAGGGCCGAGATATCCACCGCGCTCATCTGCATGGAAACTCGCCCGATGATCGGAGCGCGTTTCCCGCATACGCATACTTCACCCTTGTTGGACAGGCCGCGTGAAAACCCGTCGGCGTATCCCGCGGCCATGATGCCGACCCTGGTGTCCTGGACGGCGGTGAAAGCCAGGCCGTAGCCCAGGCTTTCACCCGCCCTGATCCGGCGTTCGCTGATGAGCGGCGCGCTGACGGCCATGGCCGGCCGCAGTCCGCTGCCTTCGTTTTCCAGGGCTGTGCCGGCGAAGGGGTTGTAGCCGTAAAGGGCGATGCCGGGACGGCAGATATGCGGGCCGATCAGTTCGCCGATTTCAGGGGCCAGCAGCGTGCCGGCGGAGTTGGCGAGGGAAGCGGCCAGATGCGGCCATTCCGTGCGCAGGACGGAGAGCGTGGCGGCGAATTTTTTTGCCTGGATGCGCGTATTTTGAGGACCGGCAGCGCTGTCGGCAGAGTGCAGGTGCGATAGGGCGAGCAGGGGGCGTACGCCGGGAATCCCGCGCAGGGCCTCACGCAGATGGGGAACGTCTTCCGCGTCAAAACCCAGCCTGGACATGCCCGTATTGCATTTGACGCCTATCGCCAGTTCCCCGGAGATAGAAGGCAGGGTTTTCAGTATCTCAAGCTGGCGCGCATCGTATATCAGGGGAATTATGCCGTGCCTGACGCAAAGGCCCAGGTCGTCAGGCCCGGTCAGACCCAGCAGGGAAAGTATGGGCGGACAACTTTTTTCTCCGTCGGCTCCGGCAAGGCCGAGGCGCAGTTCGACCGCTTCGCGGACATTCCCGGAGGCGAAAAAATCCGCTCCTGCCCGCATCAGGTCCCGGCTTACCTCTATATGTCCGTGCCCGTACGCATCGGCTTTGACAACCGGCACGAGGTCCGGCCAGTAAAAAGCCAGGTCTCTTTGTGGGAGAGGCATAAAGGCCCGTCCCTCAGGGCGCGACCCCCGCGCCTTGTCCCGCAGCAGGGCGTAGTTGGCGCGGATGTTGGAGAGAAAGACTTCAGCGAGGATGGGGTCTTGCGGATCAGGCATGGCAGGGATTAATTCCAATTCCGGATAAAATTGTTTCAATTTTATCCGGAATTGGAATTGCGCCTGCCCGTGCAGGCGCCAAAACCGTAGGTTTTGCAAGGAGCGGGCGGGCTTGCCCGCCTGCGGTTCTCCAAATGAAATGGCGCATTTTATTTGGAATCCGAAGAAGGCGCGGCTTTGCCGCCGGTTTCACGTTCGCCGATGTCGGCGGCCAAAACGCCGGGGGCAAGGCCGAGTTGTCCTTCGGACACCACTGTATCGCCGGCCTCCACCCCGGAGAGGATCACCACCAGGCCTCCCGTGCCGGTTTCCGTGGTCACGTTTACCGGCTTGACCCGGTAGCGTCCCGGTCCGGCTTCCGGAGCCGCTTCGGCCACATAGGCATAAGGCCCGGAAATTCCTTCCTGTACGGCCCGTTCAGGGAGTACGACGGCGTCCTTCAAAGTGGCGAGAACCAGGGTCACGCGCACGAACTGTCCGGGCCAGAGGCGGTTGTCTTCGTTGGGAAAGAGCGCGTGCAGGCGTATGCTTCCCGTGCTGCGGTCCACCTCGTTGTTGACGGCCGTCACCTTGCCGGTGATGGGTTTGCCCCGGTCGCCTTCCGGCAGTACCTCCACCGGCAGTATCCCGTTGCTTATGATTTCCAGAAGGTCCGGCAGCCGGCGCTCGGTCACGGTAAACTGCACTTCTGCCGGGCGCAGGGAGTTGATTACAACCAGGGTGCGCTCGTCATTCGCCTTGATGACGTTGCCGCGGCGCACCAGGATGTCTCCGAGTTTTCCGGATATGGGCGCTCTGATTTCTGAATATTCCCTGTTCAGTTCTGCCGTCTGCAAAGCCGCCATATCCCGTTCGATGTCGGCGCGGATGGTTTTTTCCGCCGTAGCGACCAGATCAAAGGCCTCGCGGCTGATCACGTCCTGTTTGACCAGTGTGGTATAGCGGGTCAGGTCCTGACGGGCTTTTTCCAGCAGAGCCTGGTTTCGCGCCAGGCTGGCCCGGGCTTCCGCTACAGCGGCGTCAAAGGGACGTGGGTCCAGACGGAAGAGAAGGTCCCCGGCGCTAACTTCCTGGCCGGGATGGATCGGGGCCTCGACAATCTGGCCGCCTACCTGGGATTTGACCTGGACGGTGGAAAAGGCCTCCACATTGCCGACCGTTTCCAGAATGCGCGGAATATCGCGTTGTTCCGCCCGCACCAGGCGTACGGGCATGGCGCTTTCCCGGTTCAGGGAATCGGAATTTCCGCCGCAGCCCGCGAATGACAGGCCGAGTGCCAGACAGAAAAGCAGGGCGGGCAGGCGTACGCTCATATTCCCTTTAAGCTGGTGGGAGTCGGATATCCCGGAGGGCGGTTGCGGAGCAACCGAACCTGTCTGCAATATACCGAACGGCGCCGCATGGCAAGAGGGCGTAATCCATAATGAAGGAACATTCCTTCACTGGGCCTTTTCAAGGATTTGCGGGACAAATCCCTGCCGCGAAACAGGAGCGGGCGGGCTTTGCCCGCCGTAAGCGAACTGTTTCAAGCGTTACAGATTTCCGCATGGAAATCTGAACAGCGGCCCGGCGGCCGCTGTCGCCGCGAAGCGGCGCAAGTCAGCCTAAAACCGCGTTTTCGGCTGACGATCCTCCGCAGGGAAAAGTTTACTTTTTAATGCGGATATCAGTAATTGCTCCAGAACAATTTCACTTTGAAATTGCTCTGGCGGCCGCGAGAGCGGGCGCCCGCCGCAAAGCATAAGCGCAATTTATTTGCGCTGTTAAACGCCGGAGCGGGCGTAGGCTGGAGAGGGCCGGGCGCATCATCTCAAAGGCAAAACGCTATAACAAACGTGAAGGCCGCAAAGCGAAAAACATGGTTGTTTGCTTTGCTCACGCCACATATGGCGGCGCGGCTTCGCCCGACGGCACGGCATTCCGCCAATGACGCAACGCTGCCGGAAACATGCATCGGTATCCCGGAGGCCCCATGAGTCCCCATTATACAGACAGTCTGCCCGCCCTGCTGGACATGCAAAGGGCGCTGATCACCCATCTTGTGCAGGAGG
>JAISZH010000069.1 GCA_031269345.1 Desulfovibrio sp.
GGACGCTCCCCAACCTGAAGTTCAACCTATGCCCTCGTAGAGAACTGAAGACAGATACCGCTCACCGGCGTCAGGGAGAATTACCACAATGGTCTTGCCGGCGAAATCCGGCAACACGGAAAGACGGGCGGCGACGGCCGCCGCCGCTCCAGAGGAAATGCCGGCCAGGATGCCTTCCTCCCTCGCTAAACGTCTTGCGTATTCCACAGCCTCATCGTTATCCACGGTCTCCACCCGATCCACCAAGGGCAGTTCCAGAGTGTCCGGAATGAAGCCGGCCCCTATTCCCTGGATTTTGTGCGGTCCGGGCTGTATCGGACTGCCGGAAAGATGCTGGGTTATAACAGGACTGGTTTTAGGTTCCACAGCCACGGAGATGATGGCCTTGCCTTCGGTCTTTTTTATGTAGCGGGATATGCCGGTGATGGTACCGCCCGTCCCTACCCCCGATATGACAACATCCACAGCCCCGTCCGTGGCCGCCCAGATTTCCGGGCCGGTAGTTTTTTCGTGTATGTCGGGATTGGCCGGATTTTTGAATTGCTGGGGCACGAAATAACGCGCGGGATCGTTCCCGGCTATTTCCTCGGCCTTGCGGATTGCCCCCGGCATACCGTCCGCACCGGGGGTGAGAACCAATTTGGCCCCGAGCATGGCCAGCACGCGCCGGCGCTCCAGGCTCATGGTCTCCGGCATGGTCAAAGTGAGCTCATAACCCTTGGCGGCGGACACAAAGGCCAGGGCGATGCCGGTATTGCCGCTGGTGGGCTCAATGATCTTCACGCCCGGTTTTAAAAGCCCACGGTCCTCCGCGTCCCAGATCATGGCCGCGCCGATGCGGCATTTGACGGAATAGGAAGGATTGCGGCCTTCGATTTTGGCGAGGACCACCGCATTAGAGCCGGTCACCCTGTTCAGTCGCACCAGGGGAGTATGGCCGATGGACTGTGAGTTATCAGAGAAAATGCTGGACATGTTCTGCTCCTTGCAAGTGTTGTGTTGATGCGCGTGTTTTGTCCGCCCTCCCGCAGGGCTCGGTTTCTCAGGACAAGTGCTCGGCCTGCCCGAGCGCAGCCTCCAGATCCGCTATCAGATCGCCTTTGTCCTCAAGGCCGATGGACAGGCGTAGCAGGCGATCCGTTATGCCCAATCGCGTACGCAGATTTTCGTCCATGTCCGCGTGGGTCTGAAAAACCGGGAAGGTCACTAAAGATTCCGCCGCTCCCAAACTCTCCGCGAACATGAAAATCTTAACGCTCGAGAGGACCTTCTCCGCTTTGGCCCGGCTTTCCACCTCGAAGGAAATCATTGCCCCAAACCCGCCGGCCTGTTCAGAAAGAATACGATGCCCCGGATCGCCCTCCAGACCGGGGTAACGCAGTTTCCTGACCGCCTTGTGCCCTTGCATGAAGCGTGCGACGGCCAAGGCGTTTTCCGCATGCCGGGCAAGACGCAGGTCCAGAGTTTTCAGGCTGCGCAGCAAAAGCCAGGATTCAAATGGTCCGAGAATGGCGCCGACGGCATTTTGAACAAAAGCCAGCCTTTCGCCCAATTCCGGGTTTTTGGTCACGGCCAGCCCGGCGATCAGGTCATTGTGTCCGCCCAGATATTTGGTCGCACTGTAAACCACGATGTCCGCTCCGTAGTCCATAGGCCGGCAGAGGACAGGGGTCAGGAAAGTGTTGTCCACGATGAAAAGCAGCCCGCGCGCGCGCGCGGCCGCCCCAAGACTTTTCAAATCCGCCGCCTTGAGCAGAGGATTGGATGGGGATTCCACAAACAGTCCCCTGACCCCGGGCTGGTCCAACGCGCTTAGAACAGCCGCGTTATCCGAGGTGTCAAGGTAGATGAAGTCAAGACCGCGCGTCCGGCCGAAGCGCTCCAGCAAACGGAAGGTTCCGCCGTACAAATCCTCGGTCACAACAATTTTGTCTCCGCCGGAAAAAAAACTCAGCGCTGCGTCCATAGCCGCAAGCCCGGAGGCGAAGGCACAGGCTCTGGCCCCTCCTTCAAGAGTGGCGATGGTTTCTTCCAGAACTTGGCGCGTGGGGTTGGAAGTGCGCGAATAATCAAAGCCGGTGCTTTGCCCCAAGGCCGCGTGCCGGAAGGCGGCGGAGGGGTGAATGGGCATGCTGATCGCCCCGGTGCGGGGGTCGCGCCGCGCTCCGGCCTGAGCCAGTATCGTTCGTTTGTTCATATCTCTTTCGCAGTCCATTTCATCTTGCATAAGTCTGACGCGATTTCCGGTCAATGCGCAATCCCCTGCCCGTTTTCAAAATGCCTTTGCCGCAGCGACGTTTCCCGCGCGGGATAAACCCGCTTCCTCTCTGTACCGCCTCAGCAAGTCTCTGAACTTATTAGAAATTAACGCCTGAAACAGTTCGCTTACGGCGGGAAAAGCCCGCCTGCTCCTGTTTCGCGTCGACAGCGGCCGCTTGGCCGCTGTTCAGATTTCCATGCGTAAATCTATATCCACCTAATACGATAAAGTTAGTAATATTTTTTGAGAAAAAAAAACTTAAATGCTGTAGTCCGGGGACCCCCCTCGGCGTTCTTCGTCCAGAAGATCCTGTAACGTCACAGAGTTGTAAACATCTTCCAGAGCGATGCGCGCTTTTTGCCAGAGCGGTTTGAAGATGCAACGCCTTTTCAGATCACAATGGTGCAGGGGCTGGTCACCTTCGCAACTCAGAGAGTATATTTGCCCATCAATGAAGCGCACCACATCGGCAACGGTAATGGTCCCAGGCGGTTTGGAGAGCTGAAAGCCCCCGCCCCTGCCGCGCCGGCTTTTCACAAACCCCCCGCCGCGCAACTGGTTTAGTATGTTTTCCAGAAACCTCTCCGGGATATCCTGAGTCTTGGCAATGGCCGGAATGCGCAAAAGCCCGCCTTCCCAGTTGCGGGATAGCTCGAACAGGGCCCGCAGGCCATATTGGCACTTCAGAGAGACTCCCATACTGTTCCTTCCGGTTTCCGGCGAAAGTGATACAATTACTGATTTCCGCGGAAATCGGTAAACATCGACCGTCGGGCCGCTGTTCAGATTTCCATGCGGCAAGTCGGGCCGCTGTTCAGATTTCCATGCGGCAATCTGTAAATATAACAAATTTTGCTGTGCTGTCTTAAATTACTTACCCATGCCCTGTCAAGCCTGTTGTTTGAGATTTTGTCACTGCAGACTTGCGCCGCCTCTGCATTCAGGATATTATACCGCGACGTTGCGCGCCTTTCGGAGTCCTTAATGCAATTTTTAAGCCAAATCTGGCAGTTTGATCCGTACGCTCCTTCACTGCCGGCGGCTCTGATCATTTACGTCTGTGCCCTTTTTTTCCTGCTCGCCGGTCTTTGCGGCCAGATGCTCGGAATGAGCGCGGATATTCTGCATTCCCCGAAGCAACGTACTTTCCACGAGAAATACGCCCTGCAAGTCAGCGAATCCGCCCTTTGCTCCCTTGGCATCGCCGCCCTTGCACTGGCGGCCGCCTCCGGTTTCCTTCCGCGCCCCCTGCCCTTTCCGGCCGATGGCGCACCCCTGTTGGGCGCGCCCAACTTCAAATTTCTCGTCCTCCCTGGTCTGCTCGTCATTTTTCTCTTCTTTTTCCTCATTCAGATCGCTGTCCGCTCCCGCTCGCGCTGGCTACGTCTTTTCCGCCTCGGCTGCGCGGTGTGCGCATCTTTTGCCGCCCTGCTCCTTGTAATTCTCGGTCTGCTCTTTTTCCTGTACCTCCCTGAACCGGAAATCGCCCTGCTTCTGGACGCCGATCCGGGTCAGACGCTTGTGGAAATGCTTTGCTCTTTCGCCTTGACCGCAGAATACCGTCCAGCCCCGCTCTATCTGATATGTACCGGCCTTGCCGCAGCCGCGAGCCTGGGGCGGGTCTGGCTGATATGGCGCAGAAACAAGGCCGACTTCGGGCGGGACTATTATCTTTTCGCCATGCGCCGCTTATCGCGCGCGGCCCTTTTCCTCGTGTTTGCCGCAAGCGCCGCCGGAATCTGGCTTTTCTTCTCCCTGGCGGCCTGCACCGCCCCGGAACTGCGCCAGCCCGCTGACCCACTGCTCGTGCTTCCGGCGGCCGGGCTGCCCCTGCTTTGCTGCATCCTCCAACTTTTCCCCGCCCTGGCGGAAAATCCCATGCGGCACAAAGCAAACGCCTTTGCGGCCTCCATCCTTCTGCTTACCGCCTTTTGCGCCCAACTTTTACTGCTCTTCAACTCTTATCCCGCAGCCTGATCAAACCTGAACCCGCGCTCGCCCCTGACAATACAAAACGGAGAATACATGAAAGCTGATACTACATTCACAATAGGCGATTTCAACATCGACACAAAAATCCGCAGCCTCGGACCGGGCAAGATACGCTCCCCCATGCCGGAAGCCAGCTTGGTGGACGTGGAAGCCGTGTCTATTTTCCTGGATAGCGAAATCCTCGACGAATTAAACGGCCTGCCTCCGGTGGCAGCCCGGTTTGAAAACGCCGGGCCCCGCCCCCTGATCTACTTCGACCCGCCCAAGGCCAAATGCGCCATAGTGACCTGCGGCGGCCTCTGCCCGGGCATCAATGATGTCATCCGCTCCATAGTCATGGAAGCCTTTCACAAATACCACGTCTCCAATGTTCTGGGCATAAGATACGGGCTGGAGGGATTTATCCCCTCCTTCGGACACGAGGTCGTGGAACTGACCCCGCAAAGCGTTTCCGACATCCACCAGTTCGGGGGCACCGTCCTCGGCTCCTCGCGCGGACCACAGAACCCGGAAGAAGTGGTGGACGCGCTGGAACGCATGAACGTAAGCTGCCTGTTCATGATTGGGGGCGACGGCACCATGCGCGCCATGCAGGGCATCGTACGGGAGATAGAAACCCGCTGCCTGCGCATCTCTGTAATCGGCATCCCGAAAACCATCGACAACGACATCAACTTCATCAGTGAAAGTTTCGGCTTTGAAACAGCAGTCTTCAAGGCCACCGAAGCCATCCTCTGCGCGCACACGGAAGCCGTGGGCTACAAAAACGGCATCGGTCTGGTGAAGCTCATGGGACGGGAATCCGGCTTCATCGCCTCCCAGGCCACACTGGCTATGAAAGAGGTGAATTTTGTGCTGATTCCCGAACTCCCCTTTGCCTTGCACGGCGAAGGAGGACTGTTGACCGCACTCGTCAAACGCCTGCGCAATAGCCGCCATGCGGTGATTGTAGTGGCGGAAGGCGCGGGACAGCACCTCGTCAAGGGAAGCGGGGCGACGGACCCTTCCGGCAACGTCACTTTGGCCGACGTCTCGGAAATCCTGCGCACGGAGATCAAAAACCATCTGACTGCCGAGGGCATTCCCTTTTCCTTGAAATACATAGACCCCAGCTATATCATCCGCTCCGTGCCGGCCAACGCCAATGACAAGGTCTACTGCGGATTCCTCGGACAAAACGCCGTGCACGCGGCCATGGCCGGCAGGACGAACATGGTGGTCGCCAAACTCACGGGACATTATGTGCATCTGCCCCTGGAACTGGTCACACACAAACGCAGACACATGAACACACAGTCCGCGTACTGGCGGGCGGTGCTTGATTCCACCGGCCAGCCGGAACCGGTTCTCTTCTCTCCCGCCCCGGTGCAAACTGATAAATGATCACCCGCATCAAAGCTTCGGCCGGAGCGGGGAAAACCTATGCCCTGACCGCCAATTTTCTGGAACTCCTGGAAGGAGCGGCGCCCGGACCTCTCCCGCCCTCCGGACCCGGCGGCTATTCTCTACGGGAAATTCTGGCGGCTACCTTTACCAACAAGGCTGCCGCGGAAATGAAAGACCGCCTGCTTTGCGCCTTAAAGACCGAAGCCCTCAAAAAACCCGCGGAAAGCGGCGAAAACGGCAGAAAAAAGGCCGAGCGGGCACGGCAGTGGGTGGACCGTATCCTGCGCCAGTACGGCAACCTGAACATCCGCACCATAGACAGCCTGCTCACGACGATTGTGCGCCTCTCCGCCCTGGAACTGGGCCTTTCCCCGGATTTCGCCCCCTGTTTTGACCCCGCGGAATATTTCACTCCCCACTATGACGCCCTGATGGAAGACCTGGCGGAACAGGACGCCGACACAAAACGCTTTTTAAGCGCCGGCCCGGCAAAGCTGCGATCCTCCCTGCGCCTGACCTGCTCCGCCCTGGTCCGCTCCGGCGGCTTCCGGGGCTTCACCCCCGGAAACCGCCTGCACAATCTGCTTTTCGAACTGATCCAGCGGCTGCTCCTCGGTGAACAGCCGCCGCGCACAAAAGGAGAAACGATCCGCGCACTGCTGTTCGAGCTGCGCGCCGAGTGCCGGGAAGCGGCCGCGCAGCTCCTTGACGGACTGAACCGGGAAGAGCTTGAGCCTGTGGCCAATTACCGCAGATTTCTTCTGGCCTGCGCCGGAAAAAACGCTGTTTTGCCCCACAGCGTCTATCTCTGCAAACATGATATCAATGACTGCCTCAAAAAATCCTTTCAGGGCCAGGCTTCGAAAACAGTCCTGAACGCTTTCGCCCGCGCCAGCTCCAGTGCCTCGGCGTACAGCGAAGCACTGCCGGTGCTGCGCTCGGCCCTGCAACTGGAGGCCCTCTCCCTGGTCGCCGGGGAAATTTACGCCCGCTTGAAAGAGACGGGAAACCTCCTGCCTGCCCCCGCTCTGGCCCATCTGGCCGCCAAACTCTTAAACGGCGAAACCGGCGTATCCGACGCCATCTGCCGCCTCGGCACGCGCCTCTCCCGCATCATGCTGGACGAATTTCAGGACACCAGCCGCGCCCAATGGGAGGCGCTACGGCCTCTGGCCTTGGAAACCCTGTCCACAGGCGGCGGGTTGTGGCTGGTGGGCGACGCCAAACAGGCCATCTACGGCTGGCGGGGGGGAGAAGCGGAACTCTTTGAGGACGCGGTGCAAGACCCTTGTCTTCGACGCGTAGTCCCCAATCCGGTGACCAGGGACATAAGCGAAAACTGGCGCAGCCATCCCGCGATCGTGGCCCACAACAACGCCTTTTTTTCCCTGCTGGAAGACCACGCGACCGCCAAAACCGCCATAGCCCGCCTCCTGCGCCCGGATCCTCCCGAGATCTACCTGGAACAGGCAGCGCAAAAAACCGCCGCCATCTTCAAAGGCGCGACTCAAACCATCCCGGCGGGGAAAAATTGGGACGCGGACCCGCGCGGCGCCTCCGCGGGCGTTGTCCTGTACCGTGTGGAAGGAAGAACGGCAGAAGAAGTAAAAGAACTGGTAAGTCAACGACTGCACAGCCTCTTTTGCGAGGAGCTTCTGCCCCTCTGGCGGCCTGCGGATATAGCCGTACTGGTCCGGACAAGGGACGAAGCGGAATATATCGCCTGCCTGCTGAGCGGCTGGGGCATACCGGTGGTGACGGAAAACAGCTTCAGCCTCCTTTCTCATCCCCTTGCGGAAAAGATGCTCTCTTTTCTGGCCTTTCTGGATTATCCGCCAGACGACGCGGCCTTCATGGAATTCATCTCCGGGCCGGAGCTGGCCGGGGGATTCGCCGGGCACAATCCGCGGGAAATCCTGGCCTGGGCCGCGCGTAGCGCATTGCAACACGGAAGTGAGCGCCCTCCCCTGTACAGTCTCTTTCGCAAGGATTTCCCCAAATTATGGGAAGCCTTGGTTGAGCCTTTCCTCAACCGGGCCGGCCTGATGACCGCCTACGACCTCCTGGCCGAATGCGTGCGCCGCTTTGATCTGGAACGGCGCAGGGCCGATGGCGCGCCTTTTGCGCACAGACTTCTCGAACTGGCCTGCCTGGCCGAACAGGAAGGTTGCGCAACCCTATCCGCCTTTCTCACCTTATGCCGGGAACGGGGAAAGGACGAAAAACTCCCGCTGCCGGAAAACGTGGACGCCGTGCGCATCATGACCATCCACAAGGCCAAGGGACTGGAATTTCCGGTGGTGGTCCTGCCCTTTCAGCACAAATCCCGTCCATACAGCCCGGAAATCATAAGGCATAACTACCGGGGTCTGGATATCCTGACCCGCGCGACGCGTGAGCTGCCAAGCGACTATTACCCAGCCTGCGTAAAACATGAAACCGAGCGCCTTGACCTGCTCTATGTGGCCTGGACGCGGCCGATCTACGCCCTGCATGCCTTTCTTACCCGCCCCGGGCGCCGCTTCGCCCTGGCCGAAGCCCTGGCCGAACTCTGCTCCGTCTACCGGGAAAAACATCAGGACAGCTTCTGCCGCTGGGAGGAAATAACCCATCAGGAAGACGCGGGCAAAGGCGCGAATCAGGGTGAGGTCCAAATCACTCCCCCAGACGCTGATCGAAATCCGATCCGGGAGAGTCCCCGGGATGCGCCCAACGGCGCGGCCCAAATTCCGATCCGCGACACGCCTCATGACTGGATATTTGAAGGGCAACCTGTGGCAGGACCGCCCGACCCTCTGCCCCCCTTGCCCTGGCGGCCTCTTGACGATATGCCGCGCCTGCGCATCCACCGCTTTCCCCACGCGAACGAAGACGCTGCCCCCGCTTCTGACCTGACCCCGCGCCAGCGCGGCATCCTGCTCCACCTCTGCCTTGAACGCCTCCGCCTGCCGGAAAACCCGGACAGCGCTCACGCGGCCGTGACCAGAGCCGTGGATGTGGGACTCGCGCGTTTTCCCCTGCCTCTGGCCGACCCTTCAGGCACGGCCGAAGAAATGCGCCAAGCCCTGCTGCGCTTCACACTGCTCCCGGACGCCGCGCTCTGGCTCGCCCACGGACGCCGCGAACATAACATCATGGACGAGCAGGGACGGATGCGACGCGTGGACCTGCTCGTGGACACACTGACACTGGGACGGGACGGAGAAACGGATCAGGGCCTGCTGGTCCTGGATTACAAAAGCGGCAGAGCCGCAAACGAAGGCACACACAAAGCCCAAGTGCAAAATTACATGCGTCTTGTCCACGCCGCCTCCGGCCGCCCGGTTCGTGGACTGGTCTTCTACCTGGACGAAGACCGGGTGCTGGAAGTCGAAGAAAGCCGGAAACAACCTTGACTCGCGAGGCGGGTCTCATACTGCTCCGGGACATGAGAACAACCGGGAGACTCGCGCAGGAGACGACTATGGCGGAATATTACATGCCCGCTCCGGATGACGGGCTGTTGCGGAGAATATTCACCTGGATCAGGACCGGCAAACGGTTTCGCCCGTCTTTCCCAAGGGCAGTGGAATTCCAGACGCTTTCCACATGTAACGCCAAGTGCGTATTTTGCGCTCATTCCCGAAGTCCGGAGGAAATTCCGCACGGACGCATGGAAGACGCCCTGATCCGCAAGATCATTGATGAATGCGCAAGGCACATGGTCGGCCGCATCAGTCCGTATCTCACCAACGAGCCGTTGATGGACAAACGCATGCCCGCCATTCTGCGGGAAATCAAACAGAAGTGCGTCTTTCCGGTCAGGACCAAGATCAATACCAACGCGGCACTCCTGACCGAAGAGATCGGAAGGAAGCTTATTGAAGCGAAGCTCAACCAACTCTGGATCAGCGTCAACGGCTATTCCGAAGAAACATATCGCGCATCCATGGGATTGGATTTTTGCAGAACCATGACGAACATCGACAGGTTTCTGGATATGAAGAAAAGCCTCGGAGCGAAACGGCCCAAAGTCCGTGTCACCACCATCAGGACCAGACTGGTTGAGAATGAACTGGAAAAAGCCAGGGCGTACTGGTCAGCGCGAGATGTGGACTTCAGCATCCACAGCCTTGACAACCGCAGTGGCGAGACAGCGGCGGGAATCATCAGGCCCGGATCGCACAAACCCAAGCCCAGACGCAACTGCGATCTTTTCCTCAAGCAAGCATACATCGTGGAAAACGGAGACATGATCATCTGTTGTCATGACTGGCGGCAGACAGTCAAGGTGGGCAACGTCGCCAGAACTTCGATCGGCGAGGTCTGGAATTCGGACTATTTCAAGGGGCTGATTTACGAATACTACAAGAAAAAATTCGACAACATCGAGATTTGCCGCACCTGCATGTGATCCCGGCTCCAGATAAAACTTTGGTTCATCGGAAGTCAAAGCAAAAACTCTCAAGGAGGAAGGACCATGTCCACCCGCTTCGTTTACCCTGTCAATCGACTTGCCCGTGCGCAGCTTTTGTTCTAAAATTTACCTCGCTGTGGAGGATCGGAGCGTAGCGCAGTCTGGCAGCGCGCCTGCTTTGGGAGCAGGATATCGGAGGTTCAAATCCTCTCGCTCCGACCAAGAAAATAATTGAGAAATGGAACCCAAAACCGCCGCTGCAATTTTTGAAGCCCTGGCCTCGGAAATCAGGCTTGCCGTTTTCCGTCTGCTGGCGCGGAATGCGCCGGACGGTCTGGTTGCCGGAGACATCTCCGGGCAACTGTCAATACCGAAAAGCAACCTGTCGTTTCATTTGAAAAACATGGAGCAGAGCGGACTTGTAAGCATGACCCGGGAAGGCCGCAACATGCGATACAAGGCCAATATCACCCTTATGCTCGAAGCGATAGACTACATTACGGACGGATGCCGTCCGGAAAACAAGGAGCAGCGGCCGCTCTTGCGCAAGACGGCAAGCGTTCCTCCGGAACTTCTTTAGAGATATGATGATTGAACAGAGCTAAACAAAGGTCTGTCCATCCTTGCATCCCGTGGGTTATGCTCCAAGTATAAAACACCGGCACAGAGCCATAATCAAGGAGGACAGACCGTTGAA
>JAISZH010000182.1 GCA_031269345.1 Desulfovibrio sp.
AAATCGCGCGGCAAAGAGATCAGTTCCTCGTGGCTTTTTTTCAATCCGCTCTGGAAGGACCGCCGCCTGCCGACAAAGCTCCGGCGGCGGCGAATCCAAAGCCATGACCGGCAAACTGCATAGTCGATGCTGAAAAAGTCGGAAACGACTTTTTCATAAAGGCACGCCGGCTCCAGGCCCCGCTGCGCGGACACCGCAAATAAATTGCGGCTCGCCTTGCGCCGCGCCCGGTCGCGGAACGCGACCGGGTTAGCCGCCCTGTAGTGTTTTTCTGGTCGAAAAACATGCGTTTTACAAAAATTATACAGTAATATTAACGTGTTTAATGTTTTTTCAAGGCCGACAACATATGGCGAGGCATACGGCAGCGTTTGACAGCCCGCTATTATCCGGTTATAGATAACCAAGCGTCAAATTTGTAGAACATCTTGTAATTGCTACTTTATCTAATGCATACGGCCATACGGAATCAGACGGGCAAAGACAGCCGGTTCACGAAAGCGCCCGGCGTGCCGCACCACGCCAAAATTATACACCCCATGCCGCCGCAATGCGCTTTATCCTGTTTCCGAAGAAAAATTGCGTCCCGCAACCTGGACTTTGGGGTTGCGACTTACGCGCGCCTCGTCTCCCGAAGTATTTCGCATTTCGGCCGGACATCCCGCGCTGCCCCATTTCCAGGTACAAATTATAAAAATTTGCATCCGGAGACGGGCTTATGCCTCAGGCTGCCAACCAGGAAGCAGATATGAACCCTTTTGGCGCCTATCCCTCCGATCTGCAAAAAGAAGCCGAGACAGGGCTGCGCGGTCTGGTATTCGACATAGACGGGGTAATGCTTGATTCGCGCGCTTCGAACATGGCATTCTACAATCTGATCCGCCGCATGCTGCGCCTGCCTCCTTTAAGTCCGGCCGAAGAAGAATACTGCCATATGGCCTCGGTGGACGAAGCCATGCTCCATATCATTCCACCGGCTCACCGGGAGGCGGCTTGGGAAGCCTGCCGAAAAATAGACTACTCGGGACAAATTCTGCCTTTGCTCTCGGTAGAACCGGGTCTTAGGGAAATCCTGCGCTGGCTCAAACGGCAGCGGGTCAAACTGGCCATATTCACCAACCGCTCAAGTACGGTGAATGAACTACTGCGGCACTTCGATCTGGAAGATTTCTTTGATCCGGTCGTCACGGTCTCGGATTATCCGCCCAAGCCCAGCCCGGACGGGCTCTTGGGAATATTGAAAATCTGGAATGAAAAGCCCGGCAACATCGCTTTTCTGGGAGATTCCAAAGTGGATGAACAGGCCGCGCGCGGCGCCGGAGTGCCCTTCTGGTCCTTTCGCAATCAGGACCTCCCGGCGCGCCTGCATTTCAACGGATTTTTCAATATGATGGAACTGATCCCCCCCCTGGTGGAAACGCCCCGACAAGAACCGACGCGCCATGCCTGCCAGGCGACGGAGGAGGACACATGATTATCCTTATGAGCCTGATCGAAGCCGTGGATTTTGTAGCCGCCTCCCTGATAAACATCTATTTTTTTATAGTTATCGGCGCCTGCGTGGTAAGCTGGGTGAATGCGGATCCGTACAACCCCATTGTGCGGGTATTGCGTCAGCTCACCGAACCGGCTTTCTGGCGCATACGGAAATGGCTACCCTTTACTTACACGAGAGGGCTGGACTTTTCGCCCATTGTGCTGCTTCTGGCCCTTCAGATCCTGCAAAAACTCATATCCGGCACCTTGAGACAGGCCGCCGTACTGCTGGCGGGCTGAACCATGTCTGTCAACCGCGTGGACGTTCTGAACCGCACCTTCTCCCGAAGCTTGCGCGGCTACAATCCGGAAGAGGTGGACAACTATCTTCAGGAAGTGGCGGAAACTCTTACCCGTTTCGGCGAGGAACGCGCGAGGCTGACAAATCTGGTCGCCAGGCTTGAAGACGATTTGAACAAGTACGCAGAACGCGAAAACGCCCTGCGTGACGCCCTGCTCATCTCCAAACGCATGGGGGAAGACATAAAAAACGCGGCGCAAAAAGAAGCCCAGCTGATTATTGAAGCCGCCCAGAACAGGGCGGAAAACCTGACCAATCAGGCAAACCAACGACTGGCTCGCGTCCTTGATGAAATTTCGGAAACACGTAAACTAAAAGCACAGTTTGAATTCAAAGTCCGCTCTGTTATCGAGGGACACTTAAAACTCCTTGAACTCGGACAAATGGAAGACATACGCCTTGAACGGGCCACGGCGGCCTTGAACCGGCGGGCTGAGACAAACCGGATGGAAAGCCATGCCGACACTGACAAAAAACTCACCTGATCTTCCGCCTTTTATACGGCAAACCGGAGAAAAAGAATGGCGGATACTGGTTCACGTCCTGCCGGGAGCAAAAAAATCCGAAGTATCAGGCATCCGGAACGGACGCCTTTGCCTGCGCGTAGCCGCCCCGGCTGTGGAGAACAAGGCTAACAAAGCCTTGCTGGCTTTCGCCGCAGACCTGCTGGGGATACGGCATTCCGCCCTGTCCATCGCATCAGGGACCAATGCCAGACAAAAACTCCTGCTGGTCGCGGCCTCCGACGAGCCGGACTGGAAATTGCTCTCATCCTGAAAAACAGGTCGGGGCGCAGCCCATACTTTATATCTCAGGAAAATTGGTATAAACAGTCTTACCCGCATTTACACCGGAGGTGCATTGTGGAAGCAAAAGAATATGCCCTGCTTGAAAAGCTGGCGCCGACGCATCCCGAATTGAAAAGTCTGTGGGATGACCACATTCTCTACGAAAAACAACTGGAAAAACTTGAAGGTAAAAGTTTCCTCACTCCGTCGGAAAAACAGGAAGTGAGCAGGATAAAAAAACAGAAGCTGGAGGGAAAGACAAAACTTGTGGACCTTTTGCAATCCTACGCCGGACGGGAGGAATGATTCTGATGGAATTGACCGGAGCCGGAATCCTGGCGGAATGCCTGATACGCGAAAAAGTGGAAGCCGTCTTCTGTTATCCGGGCGGCATGATCATCGATCTTCTTGATGAAATGGCCCGCCACTGTGATGCCCTGACTCTTTTTCTCACACGCCACGAGCAGGGCGCGGTTCACGCCGCCGACGGCTATGCGCGAGCCTCCGGAAAAACCGGAGTCTGTATTCTTACCTCCGGACCCGGCGCTACAAACGCCGTGACAGGCATCGCAACCGCCTACTGCGACTCCATCCCGCTGGTGGTGATCACCGGGCAGGTGCCCACCAATCTCATAGGCAACGACGCTTTTCAGGAAGTGGATATAGCCGGGATCACCAGACCCTGCACCAAATACAATTATGTGCTGAAAGACGTCAAATCCCTGGCCAGAATTGTCCGGGAAGCTTTCTATCTGGCCAAATCCGGCCGCCCTGGTCCGGTGCTCATCGATCTGCCCAAAGACGTGACCATTGGCAAAAGCGAGTTCGTCTGGCCGGACGAAGTGCGTCTGCGCAGCTACAATCCCAATTACAAACCCAACATGGTGCAACTGCGCCGCGCGGCCGGGCTGATCATCAAGTCCCAGCGTCCGCTTTTCCTGATTGGCGGAGGGGTGATCGAATCCGAGGCCAGCGCCATCATAACGGACATAGCCTTGCGCTACCGCATCCCCCTGATCTCGACCCTGATGGGACTGGGCGGGTTTCCCGGCACAAACCGCCTGTGGCACGGCATGGTCGGCATGCACGGCACATTTACAGCCAACCGTGCGGTGACGGAGGCGGATGTGCTGATAGCGGTCGGAACGCGCTTCGCGGACCGCGTTACCGGCAAAGTTTCCGCCTTTGCCAAACAGGCGCGCATCATACATATAGACATCGACCCCACCTCCATACGCAAGAATGTCAATGTCGACGTGCCGATCGTGGCTGATTGCCGGGAAGCCGCCATCGGTCTGGCCGAAATACTGGCCGCCGGCGCGGAAGAAAAGGACTGGGAACAAGCGCACGCGGAATGGCTTGACCGCCTTGCCGGATATGAGGCAAAGCACCCTCTGACCTATTCTCCTTCCGAAAACGAAATAAAGCCGCAACAGGTGATTGAGCTTATCGACAAGATGACGCGGGAAAAACACGATGTCATAATCAGCACGGATGTAGGCCAGCACCAGATGTGGACGGCCCAATTCTTCAAATTCACACGGCCGCGCGCCTTTCTTTCCTCTGGAGGCCTCGGCACCATGGGCTATGGGGTGCCGGCCGCGCTGGGCGCTCAGGTAGCCATGCCGGAAAAGCTGGTAGTGTGCATCTCCGGCGACGGCTCGGTACAGATGAATATTCAGGAGTTGGCCACCATTGTGACCAACAACCTGCCGGTCAAGATCATCATCCTCAACAACCGCTTTCTCGGCATGGTCCGCCAGTGGCAGGATCTGTTTTTCGGGAGAAATTACATCTGCACCGACCTTGAAGGGTTGTCGCCGGACTTTGTGAAACTTGCCGAAGCGTATGGGGCGACGGGCTTTCGCATCAGCGAGGCGGCCGAACTGGCCTCCACCCTGGAAAAGGCCCTGGATACGCCGGGTACTGTGGTCGTGGATGTGCGCGTAAGCAGAGAGGAAAATGTTTATCCCATGGTACCCGCGGGCAAGGCTTTAGCGGAAATGATTGTTATTTAAGGAAACGTTGATTAGAGCGGTTCACGAAGGAAACGAGTGAACCGCTCTGCAAGGATTTGCGGGCAAATCCCTGCCGCGAAACTGGAGCAGGCGGGCTTTGCCCGCCGTAAGCGAACTGTTTCAAGCGTTAATTGCTCTATGGCAGTTCACGAAGGAAACGAGTGAACCGCTCTGCAAGGATTTGCGGGCAAATCCCTGCCGCGAAACTGGAGCAGGCGGGCTTTGCCCAGTCACTGGAATAAACTGGTGTTTCCTTACGGGTGTTGCTCTTTGTAACGCCCCTGGCTCACATTCAAACAATCCAACGTGGAAACCGCATTCCGGTTTGGCGTAAACCCGCCCGCTACCGCCGGAGGAGCCGGGAAATCCGCTTGCCGTGGTAAACGGCAAACCTTTCAGGAGACCGCAGTGAGATATGTCCTTTCCGTTCTTGTAGACAATGAGCCTGGAGTTTTGTCCAGAGTAGCCGGGCTGTTCAGCGGCAGGGGCTTCAACATCGAAACCCTGAACGTCGCGCCAACGCTTGAAAACGGCGTTTCTCTCATGACCATAGCAACCTCCGGGGATTCCCAGATTATAGAGCAGATCATCAAGCAACTGCGCAAGCTGGTGACGGTGATCAAGGTCGTGGATTTCCACGAACTGGCGGCCGTCGAGCGCGAAATGATGCTGATCAAAGTGCAGGCCGACGATTCGCGCCGGGGCGAAGTTTTGCGCATAGCGGACATATTCCGCTGCAAGGTGGTGGACGTAAGTCTCGTGGATCTGACTCTGGAAGCTACCGGAGACCAGGAAAAAATCGGGGCTATCATCAACCTCCTCAACCGCTTCGGCATCAAGGAACTGGCCCGTACCGGGACGTTGGCCATAAAGCGCAGCATGCAACGCGAATAAGGCAGTTCCATACGAGTGTCGCGTCACGCGACACTATAGCATTTAGGCTTGAGCTGCTTACTTAACAGCGGGCAAAGCACGCCTGTAAGCATCTCGCGGCCGCCAGAGCAATTTCAAAGTGAAATTGCTCTATGCCGATCTCGGATATGTTCATGTAAAATAATTAGTTCCCGCAACGGCGGATAAGTCCGTACGATCCTCGCAGGACCGCCTTGCGGGCGGCGGCTTCGTTCCCGCCATCCCAATTCGCTTTCTATGGCATTTACGCTTGTTAACCTCAAAATTAACACGCTCTACCGAAAGCGCCTGAGCTTCGCCGGTCCGCATACATCGCCCGATCTACTTGTTTCAACAACAAATTCAAGGCAATAAAAAATACTTGATTTTGACAAT
The DNA here is from genome assembly GCA_031269345.1 of Desulfovibrio sp. GTDB lineage: Bacteria > Desulfobacterota > Desulfovibrionia > Desulfovibrionales > Desulfovibrionaceae > Frigididesulfovibrio. The sequence goes on from JAISZH010000182.1 coordinate 5,931, forward strand.
CAAATTCACTAAAAAAGCTTGAAGTGCCCTCCGGGTTTTTCCCGGCATCGGCAAAAGGTGCAAACGCCCTAGTGCCAGACCATTCGGAGAATGTCATGACACTGCCAGGACAAGCCAGGCGCGCCGCCGCAGGCGGCGTGAGCAAAGCGAAAACCGCGTTTTTTGCCGTGCTCACGCCAGTTACGACAGTACAGGCGCGACATCCCGACAGGGACGGAGAACGTGTTTACGGATACCGGGTTCCCAACTACCCCAAGGAGGACGATATGTGCGTAATGCTTGTCGGAGGTCTGGACAGACTGAAGCGTGACTACCAAAACGCCGCCACGCGTTGCGGCGTCAGGCTGAAGGTGTTCACGGGCAAGGAATCCTGCCTGATGGACAAGATGGGACAGGTGGACCGGGCCATAGTCTTCACCAGCATGGTCTCCCACAGCGCGCGCGACGAGGTGTCGCGGCGCGGCAAAAGCATGGGCATTCCCGTGACTTTTTTGCACACCAACGGCGTGAGCGGCCTCTACCGCTGCCTGAAGGACATTTCTACTGACAACGATTCCTATGCGCACTGACGCCAATTTTCTTTCGATGGAAAGCGCATTGGGATGCCGGAGGCGAAGCCGCCCGCTGGTACGCTGTAACATTTAAGAATGTGCATTAAACGGCGTGCCATCCGCAGGGCGGACAAGCCCGGCGCGCAGCCGCGGGCGGCGTGAGCACGGCGCGCAGCCGCAGGCGGCGTGAGTACGACAAAAAACCGCGTTTTTTGCCGGGCGATCCTATCGCTTAAAACGAAACGAATGCGTAGTTTTAAGCGATACATGGCACCAGTTTTTGAAAAATCAGGCTTCGCCCGTTTTTCAAAAACTTAGGCATGTTACATTCAGACTCGTTTGAATGCGACTTGGTATGAAATTCCGCAAAAACGCGAAGAGGCATCTCTGATGAAAACACTTATCGTCGCCGGGCCGCCGAGTTCAGGAAAAACCGCCGTCATCATGCACGCGGTGAAACGGCTCCTTGCCGGGGGCGAAAAAGCGGCGGCCGTCAAGTTCGACACGCGTTCCTCCCTTGACGCCGAAACCTACGCGGCGCGCCTCGACATTCCCGCCATCGGAGGCATCAGCGGCTACCTCTGTCCGGACCACTACTTCATCTCCAACATGGAAGAGGCCATCGAATGGGGCGAAGCGCAAAACGCGAGCGTTCTATTCATCGAAACCGCGGGTCTGTGCCTGCGCTGCGCTCCCCATATCGAAGGACTTCCGGCGGTGACGATCCTGGACTGTCTCGGAGGCATCCAGGCCCCGGAAAAAATGGGTCCGATGCTCCGGCTCGCGGACATCGTGGTTCTGACCAAGGGGGACCTGGTTTCGCAAGCCGAGCGCGAAGTCATAGTCTACGGCATCCGCGCGGTGAACCCCAAGGCGCTGGTCTTGCCGGTCAACGGGCTTATCGGCACGGGAACGCTGAACCTCGTAAGAGCGCTCGGGGAATACCGGCTTTTGCCGGACCCGGAAGGGGCGAGGCTGCGCCACGACATGCCCGCCGCCCTGTGCTCCTACTGTACGGGCGAACGGCGCATAGGCCGCAAATACCAGACGGGAAGCGTGGAAAAACTCTGTTGGCAAAACACGGCGGGCGCATAAAATGGATACGGGTCTCACGATCAGGGGAGGCACGGATCGCGGGGGAAAGCCCGAGGCGATCGCCTTTCTCACGCTTGGCGCCGGCGAAAGCCTCGCCGTAGTCGGCCCGACCGGCTCCGGCAAAAGCGAGTTCCTCGCGGACCTGGAGCAGGCCGCCGCCGGGGATACCCCTTCCGGCCGCATCGTGACCTTTTACCGCGACGGGAAAAGCGTGGACGGGCCGGGGCTTGCGGCGACCCTCTCCCAGAGGACGCATTTCGTCATGGACGCGGGCGTCGGAGAATTCCTCCGCCTGCACGCCGCAAGCCTGGGCAAGGACGCCTCGCGCCTGGCCGGGCAGACCGTGGCCCTCGCCAATACCCTGTGCGGCGAACCCATGAGCGGGGACAGTCTGTTGCAGCGCCTTTCCGGCGGCCAGAGCCGGGCCTTGATGATAGCGGACATCGCGCTCGTTTCGGACGCTCCCGTCGTGCTTATAGACGAAGTGGAAAACGCCGGGATCGACAAGCATCTCGCGGTGGAAATCCTTTCCGGGCACGGCAAGATAACCGTCATCGCCACCCATGACCCGGTGCTCATGCTCTCCGGCCGGAAACGTCTGGTCATGAAGGAAGGAGGCATGCGCAGCCTGTATGAGATTGACGCGGCGGAAAGGCTCTGCCTGGACCGGCTCAATCTGCTCGACAAGACCCTGATCTCGGCCAGGGAACGCCTGCGCGCCGGAGAACGCCTGCCGGAGGACGCCTTCCTATGTTTCAATCCACACCCGGCTCCGTCCGCCGGATGACTCCGCCCCGGCGGATTGGAGCCGGGTGGATTGCCACCTCCCTGAAGGAAGGGGTTACCGGAAAAGTATGCCCGGCAGCGCCGGGCGTCAAGCGGAAATCTCCCTGAAGGGAGAGGTTTCCGACCATAAAGGAAATTTTGATGAACAACCGCGTCTACCTCGCCCTACCCCCCAACATCATGCGCCGCGCGAGAGAGATCGTGTCCGTCCGTTTTCCCGAAGCGGATATCGGCGCGCCGGACAGCCACCAGGAAATGTTCGCCTTTGCCTCCGGCTTCGGAGAAAAGGCGATCCCGGCGCTTTCCGTGACGGCGTATCCGCAGATGGTTTTGCGCGCCGTCTCCCTGGCCTCGGACGGCCGTCTCGCCTCTCCGGACGCGAAGCTTCCGCCCCTGCGCGAGGAATTCGTCTCGCTTGGCATGACCCCGCCTGTAAGCGCCCTGCGCATCGTCAGCGTGGTGCCCGGCGTGCTTGCGGCGGCGGCTTCGCTCAGCCACCGGCTTGAGGACTGGATCGACCTTTGCTCGCCCGATTTTCCGGGTCCCGTGGGCTGCCCTCCCGCGGACACGCCCATGCCCTATCTGGTGGAGACCGTCTTCGGCAGGCTTGCCGGGGAAAGGGCGCAAAATCTTCTGAAAAAGCTGGACACGCGGAGCAACCCCATTGACATCAACAAGCGCATCGCCTCCGGCGAGCTTTCCGCCGCCCTGATCATCCCGGCATTTGCCCGGACCTTCCGCGAGGGAGTTGGGCGCATGGTCTGGCCGAAAAGCGGCGCCCTGGCCGTTCCCGTGGTCGCCTGTCTTTCTGCGGACGCGGCGCCGGTGGCGCATGCCGTTCTGGCCTGGCTCCTTTCGGACGAGTTCCAGCGCGTCATCGTCTCAGACGGGGTCATCGCCCCGGCCGTTTCCGGCATCCCCGGCTTTGACGAGCTGGAGGCGAGCGGCTGGAACCTGTTCTGGCCCGGCTGGGATCTGCTATTGTCCGTCGCGAAAACCATGTGTAGTGTGCAATTACATAAGGAGGAGACATGAAAAGAATTTTCACCTTCGTTCTCGCGCTGGGAATGATCGCGTGCCCGGCGCGTTTCGCCCACAGCAAAGACGAAGCCTACATGCTCGATCCGATCACCGTCACGGCCAGGGGCTATGCCGCTTCCCAATCCGAGACGCCCGGCAGCGTGGGCGTCGTGGACGAGCGTGACATAAGCCTTGCTCCCAAGGGGAGCATCGTGGATTCTTTGCAGCGCGTTCCGGGCATAACCCGGACCGGCGATTCCCCCTGGGGGCAGGACATTTCGATCCGCGGGCTGTCCGGGCCTTCGGTCATCATCCTGCTGAACGGCAAACGCATCAACACCGCCACGGACATGAACGCCCGCCTGGGCTTCATCAACCCGGCGGACGTCGAGCGCATCGAAGTGCTCAAGGGCCCGGTGAGCGCCCTGTACGGTTCCGGTTCCACGGGCGGGGTGGTGAACATCATCACCCGCAAGGCCAAGTTCACCGATGAAATCGAAGCGCACGGCAAACTCTCCGGCTCCGGGTCCACCAATCCCGGCGG
>JAISZH010000095.1 GCA_031269345.1 Desulfovibrio sp.
CGTCCTGCTTCGGGGAACGGTGGAGTGCGACGGCTTCGCCAGTATCTGGCTGAACCATCTGCGCGCCGCCCTGGAAGAGCTTCGGGCGGTTCACGAATGAAACGAGTGAACCGCTCCGCAGGGATTTGCGTGCAAATTCCTGCCGCGAAACGGGAGCAGGCGGGCTTTGCCCGCCGTAAGCGAACTGTTTCAAGCGTTAATTGCCCTAAAGCGGTTCACGCATGAAACGGGTGAACCGCTCTGCAAGGATTTGCCCCGCAAATCCTTGCCGCGAAACGGGAGCAGGCGGGTTTTGCCCGCCGTAAGCGAACTGCTTCAAGCGTTAATTGCCCTAAAAGCGCCCCGGGCGCTCCAGCGCGCGGTCGGACCCGGACTTCGGCGTTTCCTGGTGTTCCCGGCCTTGTTGTTTTTGTCTTTTCCCGCTTGGGCCGGCCCTCTCCCGCCCGCCGGGCCGGATGCGTTGCGGGCGGCAAGAATCGCGCAGGCCGCGGCACTGCCTTTTCTGGGCATTCCCTACCGTCAGGACGGGGCCGTGGACGAAAACGGCTTTTTCACCCTCTTCGCCTCCCCAAAGCGGCGCTTCAGTTCGCCCGGCCTTAATTGCAGCGGGTTGGTGCTTGGGATTTCGCGCTCTTTACTGCGAAAAAACTTGACACTGGGCGAGGCCGCGCGCGATCGTCTGGGGGACAGCGGCCCCGGAGCGAAACGCGGAGAAGACTGGGACTTCGGATGGGATCTGGTTTTGAACATCTCGGAGGGCGAACCCCGCGCCCTGCTCCTGCCCGGAGGCTTGAGTGCCGATCCGGCTGCGGGTGACGGCCTTTCTCCGCGCGGCATCGACATCCACAAAAAAGGCGAGTTGGAAGAGCTTTGCGGGCGGCTGCATCCCGGGTTTTTCTATCTTGTCAGCCTGAGCGCCGAAGGGCGCGGGCCGGGCCTTGCCCACTACCATGTGGGACTGATTCTTCCGGACGCGGGGGGGCGGGTCTGGCTCTACCAGACAACCGGGAAGGGAAAGATATCCGGCAGGCGCGATTTGTGCGGCGCGACCGGACGGGACGCTTTCCGGCGCTCCTTTGCAAATACCGGGGGAAAGCGAAAGATGATGCTGGTTATCGAAGTGGCCCTGCCGGAAGCGGAGGCGACGCCGGAATGAGGCGCGGACGGGCTTGCGGTTTTCCACGCATCCGTTGTAGTATGCGCGCGGGCGCCTTGCCCTGACAAATTACCGTTGAGGAGGTGGAAATGGCAGCGCAAGAGGAGAAAAAAAGCGGTTTTATGAATTGGTATTTCGGCTCAAATCTGTTGTTCCGCATTCTGATAGGCCTGGTGCTCGGCGCCGTAGTCGGTATGTTTCTGGCCTTTTCGCCGGAATTCGCCGGACCTTTTGTCGCTTACACCAGATTTTTCGGGGATATCTTTGTGCGTCTGCTGCGCATGATCGTGGTCCCGGTGATCTTCTTTTCCCTGATTGTCGGCGCGGCGAGCATCACCGTCCAGCAACTGGGCCGGGTGGGAGTGAAAATTTTCATCTACTATCTGGCGACCACAGCGGTTGCCGTGAGCATCGGCCTGCTTCTGGCCACGGTATTCGACCCGGGCGCGGGTCTGAACATAGCCGGGAACGCAGCCGTACAGGGTAAAACCGCTACTCCGCCTCCCTTCAGCCAGGTGCTGCTGAACATTGTGCCAAACAACCCTCTGGAATCTTTGGCTAAAGGCGATGTGCTGCCGATTATTTTCTTCGCTCTGATCTTCGGCATCGCCCTCTCTGTTTTGCGCAGCTCCCAAAATAGCGTATTAGCCTCCGGCGCGACCAAACTCTTCGAGCTCTGCCAGACGGTTGCCGAAACCATGTACCTGCTCGTTCACGGGATTATGCAGTACGCTCCGGTGGGCGTCTTCGTGCTGATTGCCATGGTCTTCGCCCAGCAGGGCGCCAAGGTCATCGGCCCCTTGGTCTTTGTCACCTTCCTGTGCTATATCGGCTTTGTGGCCCATGTGATCATACTTTACGGCGGCGTACTGACTTTCAACAAGCTGAGCTTCGCAAAATTCGTGCGCGGCGGGTGGGAGGCCCCGATCACGGCCTTTGTGACGCGCTCCTCCAACGCCACCCTGCCCATTTCCCTGCGCGTGACTGAGGAGAACCTGGGCGTGCCGCGTTCCGTATCCTCCTTTTCCCTGCCCATCGGGGCCACGGTGAACATGGACGGCACGGCGGTCTATCTGGCGGTCTGCGCCATCTTTATAGGCAATGCCGTGGGCCATCCCCTGACCGGAGAGCATATGGCCACGCTGACGATCCTCGCTACTTTGGGGTCTATCGGCGCGGCCGGGGTTCCCGGCGCCGGGGCGATAATGATGCTCATGGTTCTGGAAGGCGTGGGGCTGCCCGTTACGGCGGGATCGGCCGTAGCCGCCTGCTACGCCATGATCCTGGGCATTGACGCCCTGTTGGACATGGGCCGCACCTGCCTGAACGTCACGGGCGATCTGGTGGGCGCGGTGGTCGTGTCCAAGAGCGAAAAGCAGCTTGACCTGAGCAAATGGTAATTTGTCCTGCGCCGATACCTTCGGCGGAGTTTTCGGGGCAACCTGATATGGCGGCGGGACTTCCCGCCGCCAATGGCATTATGCTTCATCCGCTTCCTGTAGCTTCCGCCAGAGGCTCATCCGGCTGATGCCCAGCAAGCGCGCCACTGCCTCATGGTTTTGACCCCGCTCGTCAAGAAGGCGGCGGATGGTTTGCTGCTCAAAATGGCGGACCATGCTTTTCAGGCTGGCGCTTTCCAGGGGAGCCTCCCTGGCTGAACCCTCACATACTGCCTGGGGCCAGACCCGGAGCAGGACATCTTTCAGGCTTTTGTCGGGCATGACGGATGCCGTTGTGCCCAGCCGTTCCATGATGTTGCGCAGTTCGCGCACGTTGCCGGGCCAGTCGTGGGCGAGCAGGATCGGCAGGATGTCTCTGGCGAACGTGGCGGTATCGGGAAAGGGATACCCGGCGGGCAATTTGTTTTTCAGAAAAGCCCCGGCCAAAATCAGCAGGTCGTCTTTTCTGCGCCGCAAGGGCGGAACGGTAATCGGCAGAACGTTTAAACGATAGTAAAGGTCCTGCCGGAAATTTCCCGATTCCATCCATTCCGCGAGATTGCGGTTGGTCGCGCAAATGATGCGGACATCGACGGGGATTACGCGCGCCCCGCCCACGCGGACAATTTCGCGCTCCTGGAGAACGCGCAGAAGTCGTGCCTGGATGGCAAGAGGCAGTTCGCTGATTTCATCAAGAAAGAGCGTCCCCATATGGGCTATTTCAAAGAAACCGGACTTGCCCTGACGCCTCGCGCCTGTGAACGCGCCCTCCTCGTAACCGAAGAGTTCGCTTTCCAGAAGCGCTTCCGGGATCGCGGCGCAGTTGACCGCGACAAAGTGTCTTTTGCGCCTGGAACTTTTCCGGTGTATCCCCTGCGCGAAAAGTTCCTTGCCCGTGCCGGATTCGCCTTCAATCAGGATGGTCGCGTCCGTTGCCGCGTACATGGCGGACAGGTCCTTGAGGGCAAGCATGGCCGGGTCGCGGGTCAGGATGTCGTCCAGGCTGTAGCGGGCCTGGAAACTTTTAATTCTGACGGACCCGCGCAGATGCCGCTCGGCCTGCTGAATGCGGGAGGCTTCGGAAAAAGTGCAAACAACGCCGACGGCTTTTTCCCCCACCATGATGGGAACCCTGTTGGTCACAATGGTGATCCCTCCCATATCCTGTATTTCATCCAGTTCGGCCTGACCGCTGCGCAGAACGTCCGCCGTGCGCGTATTGGGCACGACCTCGCGAGCGTCCCGTCCCAGAGCGTCCCGCATTGCGACGCCGAGCAACTTTGCCGCTGTGGAGTTCATCAGGGTGAGGGCGTTGCTCTCGTCCGTGGCCAGAATCCCGTCCGTCACGGAGTCAAGGATCGTGCTCATGCTGGCGCGGCGCTGCATCTCTATACGGCGGACCCTGGCTACGGAAAAGGCTTCCTTGATGGATAGCTGCACGGCGTCCTCTCCGGCCTCGACCAAAACCCCCTCCAGGCCCGTAACGTCGCGCATCTGAATGACGAGGATTCCGCCGAGAGCCAGTTCCGCCCCTCTTGCCCTGGCCTCAATCAGACGGGAAACCATTTCCTCCCGGGTGTAGAAAGTGAATTCATCAATGCCGATCCCTGTAACCTGGGCGATAAGCTGCACTTCCGGCATGGGCTGCCGGTAGTGAAAGAAGGCGACCTTCCGCACCCGGCC
>JAISZH010000115.1 GCA_031269345.1 Desulfovibrio sp.
TGCCGGGGGCAATGCGCTCGCGCAACGCGTCCATATCCAGCTTGCGCCGGACAAGTTCGTTTTGCGCGGGCTTGCGCGCGGCGGGATCGGAGGCGACGTTCATCAAATATCCCTTTGCGCTTTGCGGTTTTTTTCAGCGGGGCCGGAACGCCCGGCGCATCCGGGCATTAGAGCGGTTCACGAATGAAACGGGTGAACTGCTCTGCAAGGATTTGCCTCGCAAATCCTTGCCGCGAAACAGGGGCAGGCGGGCTTTGCCCGCCGTAAGCGAACTGTTTCAAGCGTTAATTGCTCTATATCACCTCAAGATGCGCGTGCAGGGCTCCGGAGGATTTCATGCTGCGCAATATGGAAATCAGGTCGCGCGGGGTCGCGCCCACGGAGTTCAGGGCGTCCACCAGTTCCTGCAGGGTCGCCCCTTCAAGAATGTTCAGGTTGCGTTGATCTTCGCCCGCGGTGAGGTCCGTGCTCTGCGTGATCGCCGTGCTGCCGCCGCTGAAGGGTCCGGGCTGCGACACCTCCTGGTTTTCCCGCACGGTGACCTGCAGGTTGCCGTGGGCCACCGCCACTCGTGAAATGCGCACGTCCCGCCCCAAGATGATCGTGCCGGTCTTTTCGTCCACGACCACGCGTGCGGCCGTGTCCGGGGTTATCTCTATGTTTTCCAGAGAAGCCATGAGGGGCACCATGTTGCCCTTGAAATCCGAGGGGATCTCCAGGCTGATCGTCGAGACGTCCACAGAGCGTGCGAAGATGCCGCCCAGAGCTTTGTTGATGCGCTCCACGACCTGGTTGGTGGTGGTGAAGTCCGGATTGTTCATGTTCAGGGTAAGGGACTGCTGGCTGTTGAATTCAAAGGGCACGGCCCGTTCGATTATGGCCCCGCCCGGCACCTGGGCCACGGTGGTTATGTTTTTCTGGGCCTGGGCCTGGTTTCCGCTTACGGAAAAGCCTCCTACCGTGAGCGGCCCCTGGGCAAGGGCGTAGACCTTGCCGTCAATGCCCTTGAGCGGAGTCTGGATGAGCACGCCGCCTAGCAGGCTGGTGCTGTCGCCCAGAGAGGATACGGTCACGTCGATGCGGGTGCCGGGTTTGGAGGATACGGGCATGCGGGCCGTGACCATGACCGCGGCCACGTTTTTGGGCTTCATCTGTTTCATGTCCACCCGCACGCCCATTTTTTCCAGCATGTTCACCATGGAGCGCATGGTAAAGGCGGAATCCTTCTTGTCGCCCGTGCCGGACAGGCCCACCACCAGCCCGTATCCGGTGAGCTGGTTGTCCCGGACCCCGCTGAAAACGGCTATATCCTTGATGCGCACCGCTTCGGCCTGCGCCGGCAGCAGGGTCGCGGCCAGCAGGATAAGAAAAATGCGTATCGCCATGCCTTCTCCTTCTTTGACGCCCGTTTCGTCGCTGCGGCGAAAGTGGATTTCGCCCGCGCGCGAAGCCGGGTCACTTATTCGAATTACAAATCAAATGTTTGCTGATTTCTGCAGAAATCAGCAAGTTCGGGCGCTTTGGAGCGGACAGAGCGGCATCCGCCCCGCCGTCAAAATTTCAACGAAATTCCGCCCGTACCCGAGAATGCAATAAACATTCCAGAACCTCCCCCTTTCCCGATGCGCGGATACGGTATTTTCCGCCGCGGGTTGACAAAAGAAGCCGGGAAGTATAAACAATTCCCTTCAAAGAGCTCTGGAGACAACGGTACATTCAGCATTGCCGGCACACAGGGGTGTTTTCGGCATTGCCGGCTTATGCTCCGTCTTGTCGGCTGCCAGAGGATAGACATGGAAATGAGACGACCCGTAATTGTGGCCGTGGATGACGAAGCGATGATTCTGCACACTGTGGCTGAAACCCTGAAGACCGATTACAGTGTCAGGCCTTTCACCTCCGGTGCCACAGCCCTCCGCTATCTGTCGGACAACCCGGTGGATTTGATTCTGCTTGATTATAACCTCTCGGAAATGAACGGTTTCGAGTTTTTAAAAAATTTCAGACAATATCCGGGTACGGAAGATATTCCGGTGATTTTCCTCACCGGCTCATTCGGGGGGGAGGCTGAAGCCCTGGAACTGGGCGCAGTGGATTTCATCCATAAACCCGTTACGCCCAGGGTTCTGCTCCTGCGCATCCGTCTGCAGCTTGAGTTGCGCCAGCACCGCTGTCATCTGCAAAAGCTGGTGGACGACAAGACTCGCGTCCTTGACGAGGCGATCGAGAAACTGCGTCAGAGGGAGGATGTCATTTTGAACATCCTGGCGCGCATGACCGATCTGCGCGACCACGACACCGGCGACCACATAGATCGTACTACGGGATTTGTGCGCATCATGGTCGAGCAGCTTCTGGAGTCCCCGTGCGAGGGATACAAACTGACCCGCTCTTTTGCGGACGACATCATCAATTCCGCGAAATTGCACGACTTGGGCAAAATAGGCATGCCCGACAGTATCCTTTTCAAAAAGGAACGTCTTACCCAGGAGGAATTTTCCGTAGTCAGGATGCATCCGGTGAACGGCGGGAAGTTCCTGGATTTTTTCATGCGGCAGATGGACGATTCCTTTCTGAACACGGCCCGCGACATAGCCCACGCCCATCACGAGCGTTGGGACGGCTCCGGCTATCCTCTGGGCCTCAAAGGAAAGGAGATACCTCTGCCGGCGCGTATCGTGGCCATAGCCGACGTCTATGACGCGATCACTTCGCAACGCCCCTATAAACAGGCTTTCCCCCACGAAATAGCCATGCGTATGATTACAGAGGGCAGCGGCAAACATTTTGATCCGCATCTGGTCAAAATTTTCGAGGAACACAGCGAGGACGTCAGTCTCATCGCGCGCGGCATCGACGGCCGTCAGGCCGTATTCGAATGAGCGGCGCGCGAAAACCGGGCGGACGAAGCTCGCCTGTGGTTGTTTGGGGGCAAGGATTTGCAGGCAAATCCTTCGGGTGGACATTATGCAAGCAAGGCGCGCTGTGAACGAATCCGGGAGTTTGCCCCGGAAGATTGTCTTCGCCGCTATTTGCCCCGTAGTGGCCTTGGTCGCGCTGGGGCTTTTTGTCGTAACGGATTTTCCGGGAAGCGACAGGGTCTTGCGTCTCGCCCTGACCGCGGGACTTGTGCTTTTCGGCTGTGGCGGCGCTTTTCTGGCCGCCTTTTTGTTCCTGCGCCGCACGGACAGGCTGAATGCGTTTCTGTCGCGCATCATCGCCTTTGCCGAGGAGGCGGCCTCCGGAAATTTCGATGCCTTTCCGCCGGAGTCCGGAGTGGAGGAGATTGACAGTCTTTTCACCTCCCTGCGCGCGATGCGCCAGAACCTGCACGAGAAAAGCGTCGAGGCGGAGCGCCTGGCAAAAGAGGCGCATGAGCTTTCCCTGCTCAACAAGAAGATTTCCTCGGACGCGGAGTCCAGAATCCGCTTCTTCAACAACATAAGCCACGAAGTCCGTACGCCCATGAACGCCATTCTGGGCATAGTCGAGATCCTGCTGAACTCGGGCGAACTTGACGAAAAGCTCGCCAAACGCATAGTCGACATAAAGATGTCCTCGGAGACGCTGCTCTCCATCATTAACGACATTTTGGACATTTCCAGGCTGGAATCCGGCAAGATGCCCCTGGTCTACGGTGATTTCGATTTCCGGATGATGCTGGACAACGTGACCGCGCTTGCCTCGAGTCTGGCCGCGGCGAAAAACCTGGAGTTCGCATTCAAGGTTCGGGGGGATATGCCCGGATTCCTCATCGGCGACGATGTGCGCGTTCGCCAGGTGCTGCTGAACCTGATCGGAAATGCCGTCAAGTTCACCTCCGCCGGCAAGATATCCCTGACCTTGACCATCTTTGACGAAAGCCTGGAATTTGCCGTGTCCGACACCGGCATCGGCATAAAAAGCGAGGATCTTTCACGGATTTTCGATCCTTTCATCCAGGCGGAATACGTAAAGAACAGGAGCATCAAGGGCACGGGTCTCGGCCTGTTCATATGCAAAACCCTGGCAGAGCGCATGAACGGCAGCATCAAGGTGGAAAGCGTTTACGGCCGGGGCAGCATTTTTACCTTCGCCATGCCCAAGGTGGTGAGCCTCAACGCTTCCTCCCCGGCGCAAAGCGCGCCCGCCGCCGGGTATCAGTATGATAAGTCCCTGCAAATTCTTGTTGTAGACGATAGTGAGATCAATCTGAGCGTTTGTTCCGGGCTGATCGAAACCTGGTACGGTCTCAAGTGCGATACGGCGCTTTCCGGGGCGGAGGCCCTGCGCAAGGTCGCGGAAAAAGACTACAATATAATTTTTATGGACCACATGATGTCGGAAATGGACGGAGTGGAGACAACGGCCAAGATCCGGGAGATGGGCGGCAAATACGCCGTTTTGCCTATCGTCGCCTTTACGGCCAACGCGGTGAGGGGGGCCAGAGAACTCCTCCTGAGTGCCGGCATGAACGCCTTCATCCCCAAGCCCCTGCTCAAAAGCGATATGGATGAGGTTCTAAGCACACTGCTTCCGGCGCATTTGCGCCGTGAGCGGAATCTGGACGTGCCCGAGATGGGCAAACCCGCCGGAGAGGCGCAAATTGTGGCATTTTCTCCATTGGTGCGCGGCGCCGCCCAGATAGCCGGCCTCAACGTCGCAAGCGGCCTCGCCCTCGTGGGCGGCTCGCAGAAGGTCTTTGAAGGTTCGCTACGCCTCATGAGCAGCCACATACCCCAGATCGGCCGACTGCTCGGAGAAGCGGCGGAAAGGGGGGATCTGCATAAACTACGCATACACGCGCACAGCCTGAAAAGTTCGCTCGCCATGATCGGGGCTGACGGCTTCTCCGCGATGGCCAGGGAACTTGAGGAACAGGCGGCGGCCGACAATCTGGACATGTGCCGGAATTCCCTGCCCGACCTTTTGCGCCAGCTTCGCTCCATAGGCCAGGATCTCAACGTCCTGTGCCGCAATAACGCGCCCACCGCAAAGGTTCCGGGGGATCCGGAGACTTTATCCGCGGGTTTGCGCGCCTTGCGCGCGGATCTGGTCGCCTTCAGATACAATGAAGTGACGGCCGGCCTCAAAAAATTGGAGGGCTTTGATTACGATCCCGACGTATCCGAGGCCCTCGCCAATATAGCGGCGTACGTAGATGTCTTTGACTATGAAGGCGCTTTGGAGCGCCTGGACAAAGCCTTTCCGGAGGCGGCAAAACAGTCGCGTCCTGAATGATTCGTATCTCTGATCGCTCCCGTTAAAAAAACTGTACCCGCCGCGCGACGGGCGTCCGCTCTCGCGGCCGCCAGGGCAATCTCATTTTGAAATTGCTCTGAAACCAAACATCCGCTTCGTTTAAGCGATAAGATCGCACGGCAATAAAGGCGCGTTTCCTCAACACGCTCTAAAATGCAAGAGGGGCGGAACCGCCCCGCGCGTTTCCACCCCAGTCATACTTGCAAAATCGGAGGAGTGCTTATCAACATGCAAATGCCGTTCCATTTTTGCCCATACTGCCCGGTCTAAAAATTAATCTTGCATTACACGATGTTGGGCTGAGAAAAAATCCTCCGGCGAGTTTTGCTTCCGGGTGTGGGGTACAAGAATTTTGACCCGTCCCGGAAGCGGCTTGCGCCCTCGCGTTTTATGTGAAAAAAATTTTACCGGGATTTTCTTCGCGTCCGGAAAAGCGCCTCAGCCAGCGCAGGCGGCGGCCGCGCGCGGGAGGGGGGGGGGATAAAGGCGGGGTGTTTCGCGTTGCGGGTAGCCTTCGCTTTCCCGCGCCCAGAGATCGGGACGCGCGGAAAGGTGGCGGAGGAATTCGTTGTTCAAGCCGTGGCCGGTGCAGTGCAGGCGGAATTTCCCCCGCAGGGGCAGGGGGAACATAGCCATGTCGCCTATGAAATCCAGTATTTTGTGGCGTACGAATTCATCGGGGCGGCGCAGTCCCTCAGGGTTCAGCACTCCCTTTTCGTCCAGGACCACCGCGTTGCCCAGGTTTCCGCCCAGGGCGAGGCCGCGTTTCTGCAGGGCTTCCACGTCGCGCAGGAAACCGAAGGTCCTGGCGTTGGCCACTTCCGGGAAAGTCTCAGGGGTCAGGTCGAGGCAAAAACGCTGGGCGCCTATGGAAGGATGAGGGAAGGAAATGGAGCAGTCCACAAAAAAGCCGTCGTAAGGCTCGGCGTTTATATATTTGCCCTCGCGCTCGAAACGGACGCTTTCCCTGATGCGCGCCACACGGCGCTGCGCGCCCTGAACGCGAAGGCCCGCTTCGCCGAGCAGCCGGACAAAAACGGCCGCGCTACCGTCCATTATGGGGATCTCGCATCCCTCGACGTCTATATGCATGTTGTCTATGCCCAGTCCGCGCACGGCGGCCATCATGTGCTCCACCGTGGACACCCTTGCCCCTTCCTGCAGCCCCAGAGTGGTGGCAAGGCTGGTGCAGAACACCAACTCCGGGCCGGGACGCAAGGTCCGGACGCCATGAGCGCCTTTAACATGAAAAATTATGCCGCTGTTCTCGGCGGCCGGGCGAAAAACCAAGCCAACGTCCTGACCGCTGTGCAGACCGGCCCCCGAACACCTGATTTTTCGCTTGATGCTTCTTTGCTGCATGGCTGCTCCGGCCCATGCCAAGCAAGAAACATTCCAACATTTCCGTTTATATAGCAGCCTGATATTACAGTAAATACGCTGCAAGTTTCCGGATACGGCCTGTGTGTTTTCAGCACAGTGCGAGTTTTCCGAACAGCGCCCTGTCCAGTCCTGCTCCATCCTTGTGAACGCGTATTACGGCCCATTTCCTCCTGTCCGCGGCTCCGGCCAGAATTTTTCCCTGTCCCTGGCCCGTCTCCATGAGCAGCGTCCCTCCGGGGCGCAGGAGAACTTCCGCCTGCCGGATGACGGCAAAGGCGTCTTCCGTGCCTTTCGCCTCCTCATTGGCCCCGTCTCCGGCGGCTTCGGCCCCGCGACCCGGAACGAGGGCGTGTTTGGGCTCAAAGCGCCGCACTTCGCGGGCCAAGCCCGCGTATTCCTTCTCACTCACATAAGGTGGGTTGCAGACCAGCAGGTCCAGGGAGCAAGGCGGCAGGGGAGGGGCGTGGAAATCGCCCAGCAGGGCCAGGAGCCGGTCAGCGGCGCAGCCCAGAGCCCGGAAGTTGTCCATGGCCGTGCGCAGGGCGGCCTCGCTGTCGTCCATGGCCAACCCCTTCCAATTTTCGGAAAGTTCCAGAGACAAGGTGGCCGCGAGGCATCCGGAGCCTGTTCCGAAATCCGCGAAAAAGCGCGTTTTGCCGCCCACCTTCGCCGGCAGGCGGGCTTCGGACAAGGCCAGTTCCACGAGCAGTTCGCTTTCCGGGCGGGGAACCAGCACCTCCGGGCCGACCTTGAAATCGCGCCCGTAGAATTCCTTGCGGCCGGTTATGTAAGCCGTAGGTTCTCCCCGCGCCCGGCGGGCGAAAAAGGAGCGGGCCGCGCGCAGGCTTTGCCGGTCCAGGCGCGAGTCCGGGCTCAGAATCAGAATTTTCAGCAGTTCGTAGCGTTGCAGGCCGCAGGCGTGGGCCAGGAGCACTTCGGCCGTGAGGCGCGGGCTGTCCGCACCGGCTTTTTCCAGAAAATCCGCGGCGTCGCGCAGTGTCCGGTCAAGCCGGGAGGATAAGCGCGAGACTTTGTCCGGGGTCGGCGTCACACAGAGGACTGGGCCCTGAGGGCCTCGCTTTGCGCGGCTGTGGCCAGGGCGTCTACAAATTCCTGTATTTCGCCCTGCATGACTTGCTCCAGCTTGTAAAGGTTGAGGTTGACGCGGTGATCCGTGACCCTTCCCTGCGGGTAATTGTAAGTGCGGATGCGTTCGGAGCGGTCGCCGCTGCCGACTTGGGAGCGGCGCTGCCGCGCCTGTTCCGCCTGCAGGCGGTCCTGTTCCGCCTGGAGCAGGCGGGAGCAGAGAATTTTCAGGGCCTTGGCCTTGTTTTTGTGCTGCGATTTCTCGTCCTGACAGGAAACTACCAGACCGCTCGGGATGTGGGTCACGCGGACCGCGGAATCCGTGGTGTTGACGCTTTGCCCTCCGGGTCCGGAGGAGCGGTAGACGTCAAACCGCAGGTCTTCCGGCTTGAGTTCCACGTCCGCCTCTTCCGCCTCGGGCATGATGGCCACGGTGGCGGCTGAGGTATGGATGCGGCCCTGGGATTCCGTAACCGGCACGCGCTGTACCCGATGCGCTCCGGATTCGTGTTTAAGGTGGCTGTACGCCTTGTGTCCCCGGATCAGGGCGATGATTTCCTTGTATCCTCCGGCCGCTGCCTCGCTCGTCTGGATGATTTCAACCTTCCAGCCCCGGCTCTCGGCGTAGCGGGCATACATGCGGAAGAGGTCAGCCGCGAACAGGGCGGCCTCCTCTCCTCCGGTTCCGGCGCGGATTTCCAGAATTATGTTCTTGTCGTCAAGAGGGTCTTTGGGCAGAAGCAGCAGGGTCAGTTCGCGCTCCAAGACCTCCGATTCCTGCCCCAGGGTTTTTATTTCCTCTTTGGCCATTTCCCGGATGCCGGAGTCCTCGTCCTGGAGCAGACCGGCGTTTTCCGCAATCTGGGCTTTTATGTCCTTATAGCGGCGGAAACGGTCAATGACTTCCCTGAGGTCCGCGTGGACCTTGGTAAGTTTGCGGTAACGCTCCTGATCCGAAACGACGTCCGGCAGGGCAAGCTGGCGTTCCACGTCCTCGTAGCTGTGTTCCAGGCTTTCCAGCTTGGCCAGCATCAGAAAGTCTCCGTATCCGAATCCGCCGTTTTTTCCTTGGCCGCATACAGGCCGCGGCGCGTGTAGGGGGCGGTTACGACCCGCACCTCCGCCTCTTCGCCCAGGGCCTCACGCAGAGCCACCAGGGCGACTTCCAACTGCCGGTAGTCCGGCTCGCGCGTAGTGAGGAGCTGGAGCGCAAGGCCGGGCGCGCGCATGATAAAGCCGATCAGGGGATTTTTGATCCGGGCCGCGGAGCGGATCGCCTCATAGGCCAGGGCGCTTACGGGCAGCATCAGAAGGAGCTTGAGGAGGATGATCAGCGTGTGTTTGCGCAGGGCGGATTCCGGCGTCCAGAAGTAGAGCAGGGCGGGCACGGTAAGGGCATGCAACAGGATGGAGATGCCAAGCACGAAAAGCAGAAAGGTCGTGCCGCAACGCGGGTGCAGCCGGCTGTAAGCGGCGGCGGCCCCCGGCGTCAGCGGGTCTTCCTTGTTTTCATAGGCAGAGATGCTCTTGTGCTCCGCCCCGTGGTAGGCAAAGACCCGGGCGATGTCCGGAACAAGGGAGATGAGGGCTATGTAGCCGAGGAACATGGCGAATTTCAGCGCCCCGTCCCAAAGATGAAAGGACAGCCCCTCCATGTCCCCGGAGATGGACAAAAAATTCAGTCCGACGGTCAGAAGGTGCGGCAGGACCACGAAAAGCAGCAGGGCCAGACCGATTGCCGCAAGCAGCGTGAGCGCGAGATGCCAGCCTTTGATTTCCTGGCCTTCCGCCTCGGCGGCGATCGCGGCGGAGAGATTGAGGGCCTTTATGCCGTTTACCAGGGTGTCCACCAGCACCGGAAAACCGCGCAACCAGCGCCGCTCGGCCAGACTCCGCCCGAAACAGGACCTCCAGGGTCCGACCATGGCGATAATTTCCCCGTCCGCCTTGCGCACGGCCACGGACAGCGACGGGCCGTTGCGCATCATTACCCCCTCCATGACCGCCTGCCCGCCGACGGCCAGACTTTCGTCCGCGCAAAAGGCGCAGGCCGCGCAAAGAGACGGGAAAAGCCGGACGTGGGAAAAAGCGGGCAAAGGCAATCCCGGATTTATTTTTGCGTGCCAGCGTATTTTTTGCGAAAACGGTCGATGCGTCCGGCCGTGTCCACAAACCGCTGCTTTCCGGTATAGAAAGGATGGCAGTGCGAGCATATTTCCATGTGCACCTGTTCGCCTTTGGTGGACAAGGCCTCGATCTCGTGGCCGCATGCGCAGGTTATCCTGGCCTTGTACAGTTTGGGGTGAATGTCCTTTTTCATCAAAAATTCCTTTATGGTCTGAGACCTCTCTCTTCAGGGAGAGTTCCGCCCGACAACCCCGCGGCTATGCGGGTTTCCCGTTTTGGCGCCTTTTTTTATTTTTCGGTCGAATTCGGATATATAACCCTCCGTCCCGGATTTGACAAGGAAAATCTATCGACAGGAAAATCTATCGACAGGAAAATCTACGACAGGAAAATCTACGGGAGTGTTGACAACAGGAAAATCTACGGGAGAGAGAAAAGCACAAAGCCATTTTTTTCCTCCCGGACGGCCTCGCCGAGCACCGTCAGGTGGTCAAGATGGGCCAGGGCCTCATTGATCGCGAACCATTTTTGCGGCGAAGGGAAGTCTTTCCAGGGTGTTCCCCGCATGGACCATGTCATTTCCCGCGCGACCGCCGCTGCCGTCATCTCTCCGCCTGCCGTAAGGATGCTTCTGATTTCGGCCAGACGGCGGCCGTGATGCGCGCGCAATTCGCCGATGCGTTTTTTCGTGTCGCGGACAAGGCTTCTGTGTCCCGGAAGGGTGAGGGAGATATCAAGTTTTTCCACCTTGTCCAGACTTTCCAGATAGGTTCCCAAAGCATCCGGCATAGTCCGCCAGCGCGGGATGTTGGGCGTGATGTCCCCCAGAATGAGATCCCCGGAGAACAGCAAACCGCGTTCGGCTTCATACAGGACCAGATGATCCGGGGTGTGCCCCGGCGTGGAAAGGACCAGTAGCGGGTGTTGTCCGTAGCGCAGGACGTCTCCCTCGCGCGCCACGGTGAAGTGCGTTTTGCCCGAAGGGCCGAAGCGTATGCCGGGATGGTTAGTCTGAAGATCGTGGAGCAGGGCGGGTTCGCAGCCGTGCTTGGCCATATCGTTTAAAAGATCCAGCCAGTATGCCGGCCCAGCGGTCAGTTTGTTGATGGTTTCGCCGTCCCATGCGCTCGCGTAAGCGATCGTTCCCGGCGCGGCGGCCAGGTCCGCCGCCAGACCGCTGTGGTCGGCGTGCAGATGGGTGACGAAGACGTCGAATTCCCCCGCTCGCACCCCAAGTTGATCCAAGGCGGGGAAAAGGGCGTCCCTGCATTCCCGCCGGTTGAAGCCAGTGTCCACGAGCAGATGCCGCCTTTCTCCGCGGATCAGGTATGCATTCAGGGATTTCAGTGGGTTGTCCGGCAGGGGCAGAACTATCCGGTATATGCCTTGCGCTGATTCTTCAAACATAAGACGCCAGTCTTTTAGCATTGCGCGTTACTGATATCCGCATTGAAAAGTAAACTTTTCCCTGCGGAGGATCGTCAGCCAAAACGCGGTCTTCCGCTGACTTGCGCCGCAAATCCATGCGGAGCGGTTCACTCGTTTCATTCGCGAACTGTTCTACGGCATTTACGCCTGAGGCGCTTGCTTAACAGCTGGCCAAGCCCGCCTGCTCCTGTTTCGCGGCGAGGATTTGCGCCGCAAATCCTCGCGGAGCGTGTTATCGCGGAAAAAGAACTTTAAAACAAATGAATTTTCAAAAGCCCGCATGAGGACGCATATCACGCCCGCCCATGCGGATTTTGCGCTGTTTCCCGACTGACCGCCACGGACTATACCGACTATACCGACAACAATCTGCAAAAAAATTCATCTGTCGGCATGATTACCGCGATATAATACGTCATGGCCTCAATATTGACATGTTTAATGTTTTTTTCAGGGCCGGCTACATACAATGGATGGCTTTGCCGTATGCCGCCATAAATGCCTCGGGCACGATTTCACTCACCGTCGGATGGGGATGAACGCTGTGGATGATCTCTTCCGCCGTTGCCTTCAAGGTAAGGGCGAC
>JAISZH010000123.1 GCA_031269345.1 Desulfovibrio sp.
AAGGATTGCAGGCGGGGATCATTGAGGTCGCCCGGAATGCCCTGCGGGAAAATTTGCCTGTGGAAACTGTCGTGAAGCTGACCGGACTTTCCTTAGATGAAGTGAAGCGCCTTGCCGCTAACTTCCCCCGATAAAACAAGCTGTCCGCAATGAAACGCCCTGCCAGCTCCCTCCTTGCGGAGGAGAACCGGGCGGGGCAGCATTTCAATATGCAACGTCAAATTCATCGGAATACAGGGTAAACTCATAGCTTGACGACAGGCGGACAAACTAATACGGCCAGCATCACTCCACAAGTTCCGCGTACCTGTGGACTCGTTACGGAGTGTGCAGACGCACCCTCATGCCATGAGATAAGGCGTTCCAGAGCTTTTATCAGGCATTCATGCCGTGTTTACGGCTTATCGGCTCTCATTTGAAGTGGATCAGTTTATGGGGGGCAGACCATGGATAGCCGCATAATAAAAGAAGATTGTTATGGGAACCTCTAAAAATTGCCCTTCCAAACCAACCTGGAGCCCAATGGATTTTTTTGACGTTCTTTTCGGTTTGACAGGACTTCATTACACTCCGGATCTAGATGGTGTCGTCATATGGTTGATAATACTATGAAATTATTTGAAAATTTCTGTCCCGCAACACTATAAAATATTCAAATATTTTCAGCGTGTTATAGACGTAGTGACGACGCCATCTAATGCTTTTCACCTCTTTTGACCCTAAAGCCAGGGCAGATTCCCTTGTTTTCCGGCGTTGTGCCCCGCATCGCCCCGCACCCCGCGAAAGGATCCGCGGTGCAGGGGAGTGGGGCCGTTTTTCGCTATGGCCGCAAGATGCTCCCTGGTGCCGTACCCCTTGTGCCCGCCCAGACCATAAGCCGGATACAGGGCGTCAAGACGCAGCATGAGAGCGTCGCGCCGGGTCTTGGCCAGAATTGAGGCGGCGGAGATTTCCGGAACCAGGGAGTCGCCACGCACCAGGGCGCGTTGCTCCGGCAGAAGTGGCGTAAAACGGGGAAGGCGGGAAACAGGGAAAAGCCGCGCGGCATCAAGGGCAACGGCCGGAACGCCGGCTACGACCGGAACGCCGGCTACGACCGGAACGCCGGCTGCGACCGGAGCGCCGGCTACGACCGGAACGCCGGCTGCGGCTGCCAGCCACTGACCCGGGGGGATGGTCTTGTTGCCGTCTATATGCAGAGTTGGCAGAACAAGCGGGCCTGTCGCCGCCTCCAGGTCTTCCATCCGGGCCGCAAGGGCCAGGACGGCTCTGGCCATGGCCCGGAAGGTGGCGTTGAGAATGTTTACGGCGTCTATCTCCCGCGGCCATGAAAATCCGATACCCAGCGCCAGGGCCTTTTCAGACACAAGCGGCGCCAGACGTTCCCGTTCAGCCGCGGTGAGCTTTTTGGAATCGCCAAGGCCGGGCAACCCGCGCTTGAAGTCGAACCCGACCGGAAAAAGAACGGCCCCGGCTACCACCGGCCCGGCAAGACATCCCCGTCCGGCTTCGTCAATTCCTATGCCCCCTCCGACAATCGGGGAAGACGGAGAATGACGCGCCGCGCCGGGCAAAGCTACCAGCGTTTGCGCGGGCGGATGCGGGCGGCTTTGCCCTTCAGTCCGCGCAGGTAATAGAGGCGGCTGCGCCGCACATGCCCCTGCTGCACTATTTCCACGTTTTCAATAAAGGGGGAGTGCAGGGGAAATACGCGCTCCACGCCCACGCCCCCGGAAATCTTGCGCACCGTGAAGGTACCGGAAGTAACGCCCTTGCGCAGGCGGATGACGTTGCCCTGAAAGACCTGTACGCGCTCTTTCTCGCCTTCGACAATGCGCATGTGCACCTTTACCGCGTCTCCGGGTCTGAAGCGCGGCAAATCGACGCGCCGGTGTTCCATCTCAATCTTTTCTATGACGTTCATGGCTGTCTCCTTATATTTCAGCGCCAGTCGTTCAGGATACGGTCAAACGCTATGGCGGCCGCGGCGCGCACGGACAGATGGTTGTACCCGCCAAGCGGGCGCAGGGACGGGGCCATGGCGTCACACAGCGCAAGGGCTTCAGGGGCGAGACCGTGACCGGTTCCGAAAAGCAGCAGCACCGGACGCTTGGCCAGTTCTCCGGCTATCTCCGCAAAACTCAGGAGCGGCGGAGCAAAGGCCGGACCGCGCGCGGAAGTTCCAATCAGCAGGGGCCGCTGCCCGGTGCGCCTTTGCAGGTCCTCCACCGCGCCTTCAACGTCCCGCCCCTCCCGCACCAGGGCAAGCGCCGCCGCGCGATCCGGATTGGAAAGCGCTCCCCGGCCCCTGGTCCAGTAGAACAGAATCTCTCGCAGCAGTTCCCTCTGGTCTTCCAGCGGGCTGAGCACGTAAAAGGCGCCCAGACCGTAGCTGCATGAACTGCGTGATATATCGTGAATGTCAAGGTTTGTCAAAGACGCGGCCGTGGAATTTTCCTCCCGATCCAGCACCGGATAGTGGACCAGGGCGCAATAGAGATTGGCTCCGAGGCATAACCTCCGATCAAGATTTGAGATGAATTCCCGGTCTTCCGGAGCCAGCGCGGCCTGTGAGAGAAGATCCGGGCGATTTTCCAGAGTGGCGCGCAAAGACGCCTGTCTGCGCCAGCGGGCGATGCCCCGGTGGTCCCCGCTTCGCAGGATTGCCGGCGCGGCAAGGCCGGCGAAAGTCTCCGGGCGCGTGTACTGGGGATATTCCAGAAGACCGCCGGAAAAACTTTCCTCAGCCCCGGATTCGGCGTGCCCCATAAAGCCGGGGCGCAGGCGGGAGACGGCTTCAATAAGGCAAAGCGCGGCGGCTTCGCCCCCGTTCAGCACAAAATCCCCGACGCTCAGGCTTTCAATGGGAAAAATCTCCTCCAGACGGGCGTCCACTCCTTCATAGCGCCCGCAAATCAAGGTCAGACAGGGATCGTCAGCAAGGCGTTCCAATGCCAGGCGTCCGGCCTCTTTCTGGGTGAACGGCCGCCCCCCGGCCTTGAAAAGGAACAAAGGCCCGGGACCGGCTTTTGAGTGCGGGGAAAACCCCAGGCTTTGCAGGGCGCGGCTTATCGGTTCGGCCATCAGGACCATGCCGGGGCCGCCGCCATAGGGCCGGTCGTCCACGGTGCGCCGTTTGTCGCATGCCAGATCGCGCGGATTTATGAAGGAGAAGGAAACAAGACGCGCCGCCCGCGCGCGCTGCAAGAGCCCGCAATCCAGAGGACCCGCGAAAAATTCGGGGAAAAGCGTGACGATGTTGAAATGCATGCCGGTTCCATCGCAACCCCGCGAAGGGGATACGCGCCGCCTGCGCCCTGACATTACCCCGGCCGGGGCAGGGAGCAGGTCTCCAGCAGCCCGGGCGGAGGGGCGATGCGCGCTATGCCTTTTTCCAGGTCCAGGGAAAGAATGAATTCATCCACTGCCGGAAAGAGAAATTCCCGGCCCGTCGCGTCTTTTATCGTCCACAGGGTCTGGCCTGACGGCCGGGAGGCAGAGCGGACCCTCCCCAGCTCCCGTTCGTCTCCGGAATTTTCGCGCACAAAGACCCGGACGCCCTCCAGGGCGGCAAGCGGGTATGGCCGTCCTGGCGCGAAAAATCGGGCCGCTTTTAAAACGGTGTGCGCGCGCAGGGCCAAAGCGGCGTCACGCCCGTTAACCCCTTCCAGGGAAAGGATCGCGCGGCTGTGATGCCTGCGACAGGCCAGGACGCGAAAGGGGCCGGGTTCGCCCCCCGTCCGGGGGCGCAGGAAGATTTCTCCGGTCAGGTCTTCCGGCAAAGCCGGGTCCGGCACAAAAACAAGCTCGCCGCGTACGCCGTGCGCCCTGCTTATGTAGCCGACGGGCAAAAGTTTTTCCCCGTCTCCCACAGGACTTCTCCAAGCCGCGCCGCTATTCCAGAATTTCCAGGGCGACGCGCTTTTTCCGCCTGGCCGCGGCGGCGCTCAGGATGGCGCGCACGGCGTGGGCCGTGCGGCCCTGTTTTCCGATCACCTTGCCGATGTCTTCCTTGGCGACGCTCAGTTCAAAGACCGTCTTCTGCGCGTCTTCCGCTTCCGTTATCCGGACCCCGTCCGGATTGTCCACCAGAGATTTGACGATGAACTCAAGCAATTCTTTCATCATGCATCCAGCTTTTTCAAGAGGCTGCGCACGGTTTCCGACGCCTGCGCGCCGAGCCCCAGCCATTTTTGCAATTTTTCCCGGTCTATTTCCACTTTCGCCGGTTTGGTCATGGGATTGTAGTAGCCCAGAAACTCAAGCGGGCGTCCGTCTCTGCGGCTTTCGGAATTGGCGGCCACAATGCGGTAGAAAGGATGTTTTTTGCTGCCCATGCGGGTCAGTCTGATCTTTACGGCCATGTCTTCTCCAGTGCGATTTTCGCCTAACGGCGGTTTTTCTTTTTTCTTTGCCGTTCTTCCTTGCGTTTGCGGCGCAACTTTTTCTGCTCTTCTCCGGACAAGGCGAAAACCGGGCCGGACCCCGACAGGCCGAAGTCTTCGGTTTCAAGACCTCCCGGCATAGGTGCGGACGGCAGGCGCGGCAGTCTCCCACCGAGTCCGGGGACGCCTTTGGGAATTTTGCCGCCCCCGCCCGCCATGCGCTGCATCACGAGCCGCATCTGCCCGAACTGCTTGAGCAGGCGGTTCACGTCGGCCACGTCCACACCGCTGCCGGAGGCAATGCGTCGCTTGCGGCTGTGATCGATAAGGGAAGGCGTAAGGCGTTCTTTTCTGGTCATGGAATTGATCATGGCCTCAAATTTCGCCATTTCCCTGTCCGGGGCGGCCACGCCGCCGAGCCTGCGCTTAAGCTCGCCCATGCCCGGCAGTAGCTTCAGCAAGTTCTCCAAAGACCCCAGTTTTTTCATTCCGCGCATATGTGTGCGGAAATCCTCGAAATTGAATTCAGCCTTGCGGAATTTTCGCTCCAACTCTTCCGCGTCTTCCTGGTCTATGGCTGTTTTGGCCTTTTCAACAAGGGTGAGCATGTCGCCCATGCCCAGGATGCGGCCGGCCACGCGTTCCGGATAAAAAGGCTCCAGTTCGGAGATTTTTTCGCCCACGCCGACCAGCTTGATGCTTTTACCGGTGGCGAAGCGTATGGAGAGGGCCGCGCCGCCGCGCGCATCGCCGTCCATCTTGGTCAGCAGCACGCCGCTGATGTCCAACGCGTTGTTAAAGGCCTCGGCCACCCCGACGGCATCCTGCCCGGTCATGGCATCGGCCACGAAGAGTATTTCCTGCGGCCTGACGCGTTCCTTGATCGCTACGAGCTCGCGCATCAGGGCTTCGTCGATGTGCAGGCGTCCGGCCGTGTCCAGGAGAATGACGTCACAACCCGCCTCCCGCGCCGCGCTCAGGGAATTTAGCGCTATATCCGCGGGAGCCATGAAAGGGGTGGAAGGATAACAGGGCATGTCGAGGCTTGCCGCCAGACTCGCAAGCTGCTCTATGGCCGCGGGGCGGGAAACGTCCGCCGGCACGAAATAGGGCTTGCTGCCCCGCTCGCGCAGATACCAGGCCAGCTTCCCGGCGGAGGTGGTCTTGCCCGATCCCTGCAGGCCGACCAGCATGAAGATATGGGGGGAAGGCCCGGAAAGATTTAAGCCCTCGTCTTCTCCACCCAGAAGGGCGGCGAGCTCCGCGTGCACGGCCTGGACCACCTGCTGCGCGGGAGTGAAGCGTTTTTCCGCATCCCGACCCAGGCAGCTTTCCCGCACCTTCTCAATGAAAGAGCGGACGACCCTGAGGTTGACGTCCGCGTCCAGGAGGGCCAGACGCACCTCGTCAAGGGCGGCGTCCACCGACGCCGCGTCCAGGGTGGCGCGGCCGCCCAGCTTGCGGAAAACCCCGCTCAACCTCTCCGTGAGACTTTCAAACATCGGACGTCCCGTGCAGTGTCAATACCTGAGAAAACACCTGCCACGCTTTCCATTTCCAGATCAAAAACGGCAGCGGTTTTGATCCGGAAATGAAATAAGGCAGGCAAAATCACTTTTTTCCGTAACAGAATATACTACTCCGGCTTCGCGTCAAAGTCAAACGCGCCCAGCCAAATTGCGAACCGCCCAAAGCGCCGGGATCAAGGAGGTTCGGGGGGCTTCCTCCCGTTTCACGTTGACGGGGTTTGGGGCAAAGCTCCGGAAATTCAATTCAGCGGCTCCGTGGTTTTCAGCGTTTGCGTTTGCCGGGCGGCGGCCCGGTCTGGAGCGTGCCGCTACGTATGGATTCGGCCAGGGCCAGGATGGTGTTGGCGTAGATGTTGAGGTTGTTGTAGCGCTTCAGAACCTTGCGCCGTACTTCCACGCCGATGCCTTTTTTCCAGCCGTTTTTTGACAGGTAGCGCGCGGCGCTGAAGATTGCGTCGGTTTCGGAAAACAGGTTCACGCGCCCGTCGTTGTCCCCGTCTTCTCCGTATATGGCGAGGTTTGAGGGCATGAACTGGCAGATGCCTATGGCGCCGTATACGGATCCCGGCAGGATGCGGGGGTCTGTGCCGTTGTCGCGGCAGAAAAGGAGCAAGGCGCGCATCTCGGCATAGGCCCAGTCCGATTTGCTTTTGAGGCGGGTTTGCAGCCATTCTTCATGTTGGGCTTTGATGGGCAGTCCGGCGAGGGCGTCGCGCACTTTTTCCGGGGTATCGGCCGCGGCCATGCAGGCCAGGCTCCAGAAGGCGTTTTCCTTGCCCACGAAAACCCCCAGGCGAGTTTCCACAAAAAGCAGCGAGACCAGGATGTTGCGCGGCACCGGGTATTTCGCTTCGACGGCTTCAAAGGCCTTGGCGTTGGCGGCCAGGAATTCCCGGCATTTTTGCACGTTGACCTCGGTGACGACATTGCGGTAGATTCGCGACGGCGGCGGCCTTTTGCCGTCGTCAACGCGCGGGCGGCGCATGAAATCCCTGGTGAAAAGCTCTTTTATTTTCTCGCCCATGGGCTGCGGGGAATAATCCGGCAGACCCCTGAACCAGAGGCCGAGGTCGGGCGCGCCTTTCGGGTCGGCCTGGAGTTTTTGCGCCAGAGGTTTCCATTTCTCCGGGACATCCGCTTCCAGATTGAGGCTCAGGGGGGCGCTCAAGCTTGCGGATATGCGGGAGGCCGCGGTTTCCTTCGGCAGGGCGCTTTCGCCCGCTTTGGCCGCCGGTTTCGCGCCCTTGGCCCGCGAAGTCTCAGCCGGTGAAGCCTTGGCCGGTTTTTTTTTCGCCGCCTTGCCTTTGGCGGGCGTGGTTTGCGCGGACTTTCCAGGCGCGGCGGTTTTTTTGCCTTGCGCCAGGGCGGCCTTGAGTTTTTCCGCGCCAACGCTATGCGGAGGGTGCGCCGCAAGTCCGCAAAACAGAAGAGACAAGCAGGAAATTAATGTTATTACGCGCATGATGTTGCCCTATACACGCCAAAACGACCTCCGTCAAAAAAATTTCCGCCCGGAGGACAAGGAATTTTCATGATCGGCATTTCCAAGCTTTACTGCGGGCAGGCAGAAGCCTCGGACGCCCTGCGCTACGGGCGCGATTCCGCGAAACTGCCTTCGCATCTTCTGCAATTTTCCGAGGACAAGAAACCGGTTGTGGTGTGGAACATGACAAGACGCTGCAACCTGCGCTGCGTACACTGCTACGCGAAGGCTTCGGACACGCGCGGAACCGATGCCGTGTCCACCGCGCAAGGCAGGGAGATTATAGACGATCTGGCCGTCTACGGAGCCCCGGTCATGCTTTTTTCCGGGGGCGAACCCCTGGTGCGCGCAGACCTCGTCGAACTGGCCGCTTACGCCACAAGCAAGGGAATGCGCGCGGTCATCTCCACAAACGGCACGCTGATCAGCCGGGAAAAGGCCAGGGAACTGAAGCAGGTGGGCCTCTCCTATGTCGGCGTCTCCATAGACGGCGGAGAAAAGACGCACGACCGCTTTCGCCGTTGCGCCGGGGCTTTCGCCAGGGCACTCGAAGGCATTGAAAATTGCCAGGAAGAAGGCCTGAAGGTCGGGTTGCGTTTTACCATCAACAAGGGCAACGCCGCGGAAGTGCCGCTGCTTTTCGATCTGATCCGCGAGCGCGACATCCCGCGCGTCTGCTTCTATCATCTGGTCTATGCCGGACGCGGTTCGGAACTGATCCGGGAAGACCTGGACCACGCCGCGACGCGCGCCGTCCTGGACCTGATCATGGACCGCACCAGGGAGCTTTTTGAGGAAGGCCGGCCGCGCGAGGTGCTGACGGTGGACAATCACGCCGACGGCCCCTACGTCTGGCTGCGTCTCAGACGTGAGGATCCCGCGCGGGCCAGGGAAGTGCTGCGGCTTTTGCGTTTCAACGAAGGCAACAATTCCGGGCGGGGCATCGGCTGCATTTCCTGGGACGGGCAGGTGCACGCGGATCAGTTCTGGCGCAACCATAGTTTCGGCAATGTCCTTGAGCGGCCTTTCTCAAGCATCTGGGACGACCCTGGCATAGAGCTTTTAGCCGCGCTCAAGAACAAGAAGGAGCGGGTGCGCGGACGCTGCGCCCGTTGCCGTTTTCTGGGCGTGTGCGGCGGCAATTTCCGGGCGCGGGCCGAGGCGGTTTACGGGGACGTATGGGCAGAGGACCCGGCCTGCTACCTGAGCGATGCGGAAATAGAAGCCGGGGAGGATTTGGAACCGGGAAGGTAGAATTGGCCTTCAGGCCCATGCGTCTTGCGTCCGGGCGGGGTTTGGACCCCGCCCGGGCTTGCGCCCGTACGGACACCCCCCCTTCATGGCGGGGTCGGGCTATCCGGCCTGAAGACCGGGGCCTCATACCGTAAAGGAAGCTCAAACGAGGCGGGCGGCGCAAGGCCAGCGCCTTGTTTTTACCCGCCTGAGGCTCTCCAAATAAAGCGGGCGGGACAAGGCCCGCGCTCTGTTTTTATCTGCCCGCGGCTCTCCAAATAAAATGGCACATTTTATTTGGAATCCGGATTATGTTTGCGCGAGATTTTTTCCAAGTTTCTCGAACATCTCATGCACGTCAATGGGTTTGCCTATGTGATCGTTCATGCCCGCTTCCAGGCAGCGTTCCACGTCTTCGCGGAAGACGTTCGCGGTCATGGCCACTATGGGAACGGCGGCGGCTTCCGGACAACCCAGGGCGCGGATCAGGCGCGAGGCTTCGTAGCCGTCCACGTCCGGCATCTGGATATCCATGAAAATCAAGGAATAGGCCTTGGGGTTGGCTTTGAACATCTCATAGGCCTTTCGTCCGTCCTCTGCGCAGTCCACTTCCACTCCCTGCGTCTCCAGAAGGGACACCGCGATTTCCCGGTTTACGTCCACGTCGTCGGCAAGCAGGACACGCACCCCTCTGAAGCGCTGTCCGTCTTCGCTTTCCGGGGCGGAGGCCGCCTGCGTTTTAGGCGCGAATTTGCCCATGCAGTCCAGCACCGTCTCCGGAAAAAGAGGCTTTTGGATAAAGGCGGCCACCCCGGCGGCTCCGGCTTCCTTGTCCACCGCGTTCCAGGTGTCGGCCGAAGTCATGATCACGGTCGGGGCGGCGTCCGACAGGCTTTTAAAATGTCTGATCAGTTCGATGCCGCTTTCGTCCGGCAGGTCGTACTCGGTAAAAAGCATGTCCGGCGGGTGGTCTTTGTGGGTTTCGATCATCCCCATGGCTTCGGCGGCGGTTGAGGCCACGAGGCAGGCAAAACAGGTCTTCCGGGCGAGGTTGAGGAAAAAATCGTGCGTGTCCGGGGAAGCGTCAACGGCCAGGATGAGCAGGGAGTGCCAGTCCGTCGTCCTTGCTCCGGTTGCCTGGCTGTCTTCGGTGCCGCGCTGGGCCATAAGGGTGAAGGCGAATTTTGCTCCGTGCCCCTCCTCGGATTCAATCCATATGTCTCCCCCCAGCATCTCGACGATGCTCTTGGATATGGCAAGGCCCAGGCCCGTGCCCCCGAATTTGCGGGAAATGCTGCCGTCGGCCTGTTCAAAGGACCGGAAAAGTTTGCTCTGCTGTTCCGGAGAGATGCCTATGCCGGTATCGGTGACTTCCACAAGCAGCACGCACAGACCGTCGCTTTCGTCCAGCAGGTTCATGGTGAGCGAGATGCGTCCCCCGTCCGGGGTGAACTTGACGGCGTTGCTCAGGAGGTTGGTGATGACCTGGGCCAGCCTCTGCTCGTCAGAGACGATGGCGGCGGGCACGGAAGGGTCTACGGTGATGATCAGTTCCTGTTTTTTTTCCTCGATCTTGAAGGCGTTCACCGTGGAAACGCGCCGGATGAGCTTTTGCACGGGGAATTCCGTGAAGGACAGTTCAAATTTGTTGGCCTCGATCTTGCTGATGTCGAGAACGTCGTTGATCACCCCGAGCAGGTGGGTGGATGCCTCGTTGATCCGATCCAGGCAATATTCCTTTTTTTTCGGGTCATGGGAGGACTTGGCGATTGTGATCATTCCGATGATGGCGTTCATGGGAGTGCGCATCTCGTGGCTCATGCGGGAGAGGAAATCGCCTTTGGCGCGGCTGGAGGTTTCGGCGTATTCCTTGGCCGCCACCAGTTCTATCTCCAGAAGCCGCGCTTCCGTGACGTCTCTTGTGATAAAGGCCACGCCCTCGATATCAATGTTCATGGGAAAGGTGGAGAAGGACATGATGCGCGTTTCGCCGTTCCTGCGGATTACCGTGAGCTCGTATTCCCCGGTCTTATCCCGGAGGGCGCTGGGGAGGATCTCGTTTTTCATCCTGCGCAGGGAATCCGTGTCAAAAACCGCCTCGATATTGCTGCGTTCCAGCTCGTCCAAGGTGTATCCCAGGTGGTTCGCTCCGCCCTCGTTGAGGTACAGGAAGTCTCCGTCCGGCTTGATGAAACAGATGAGCTGGTTTGAGTTCTCAACAATGGAAGCCATCAGCATATGTTCCTCTATGCGCTGGCGCAACGTGGTTTCGGCCTTTTTGCTGTCCGCGAGCGCGTTGCTCATGCTGCTGAGACGCAGCAGCATGTCGTTAAGCGAGGAGGCGAGCAGCGCGAATTCCTGGCTTGCCGAATACTTGCTCTCATCAAGCTTGCTCTCCGGGGTGATGGCGGAGATGTCCGCAATCAGGCTTTCGAAGGGTTGGACGACGATTATGGTGTTTATGGAATAGAGTCCGAGGAAAAGCAGACAGATGAGCAGAATCAGGACACACATCGTGGCGCGCAGAATCTCCATGCCGCGGCTGTATACGAGCCTCGCGTCGTTCATGCGCAGGGCGATGTCTTTGCCAAAGATGTCAACAAGGCTCAACCGGGCTGAAACTTCGCCATCGCTGACGACCTCCACGGTTTTTTCCCCGTGCTGGGGCGGACCGCCGGAAACGGCGTCCTGCCAGGCGAAGCTGACCGTGCCGTAATGGGTCATGGCGCGCAGATAGTCATTGCGCAGGAAAACGCCCATGATCGCCACTCCGAGGACCTCGCGCGAACCCGGGTCCATTACGGGCATGGCGGCCAGGGCGCAGGCCTGCCCCGATATGAACATAATTCCGATGCGGCCGCGTTTCTCCAGAGGCATTTTCTCCGTCCGGGCATCGGGGTGGGGATAGATGGAGACAACCTCCCGGGCCACGGGGGTTACGGCCTCGCTGAAGCCCTGCGGAGCGGGCATGGGCCGGCTGGCCACGGAATCGTAGAAATCGGAGAAGAGGTCCGCGCCCGTCCTGTCCTTGACCAGCAGGATCTCAAGGTTGTGCCCGTTGGCCGGGGAGCCGCTAGGCCAGTTGTTGCTTATGAAGTCCGGGTTTTCGCCCGCCGCGAAGCGCGCGGCTTCTTCCCAGAAGCCGAAATCATCGCAGACCACGGCGGTACGGTGCAGGGTGTCGTCAAGAAGTCCGCGCACCACTTCAATTTGTTTGTCCAGATAGCTGCCTTCGGCTTTGAGCAGCAGATCCGGTATCCTCCAATAAAAAAGGACCGCGAACGAGACGGTGAAAATCCCGATTATGGCGCCTGTCAGCAGGAACACCATAAATCGCAGAGATCGCGGCTGTTTTACTGAGGGCATCAATCTTCTCCGGTAGCGAAAGAAGCGGACCAGCACTTTTTCGCCTCTGCCCTGCGGCGCCTGACGGCGCCAAAACCCTGCCTTTCCGATTTGAAACGTGGGGGCGCGATAACTTCACAGCCCGCCCGCGAAACCGGGATCAGCCTGTTTCGCAAAAATCAGGCATAAAGCATTCAGTCCCGTTTGAACGCAAATCGGCATCAATGCGATATGCCCCACAGTCTCATGATAACCCTTGTTCAGGAAATTGGCAAATCGGAAAAGGCGCGGAAAAAGCGCGCGGCGCCGAGCTTCACACTCCCGCGGATGTTCACGCGTCGACCAAGAAGGTAGCATTGGCCTTCAGGCCCATGCGTCTTGCGCTTGGGCGGAGTTTGGACCCCACCCAAGCTTCCGCCCGTACGGATACCCCGCCCTTCAGGGCGGGATCGAGCTATCCGGCCTGAAGGCCGGGGTTTCAAACCGTAAAGGAAGCTCAGATCAAGGAGAAGGCCATGTATTTTCAGGATGCGGTCCTGACCCTGCAAAATTTCTGGGCCGGGCGCGGTTGCGTCATACAGCAGCCCTATGACGTGGAATGTGGCGCCGGCACTTTCAATCC
>JAISZH010000137.1 GCA_031269345.1 Desulfovibrio sp.
AGGCCGGGCCGGCCTGCTGTCTGGAACGCCGCACATACGCCTTTCGTTGCGCAATCTTAACCCCACGCATTTCGTTTTCTACAAACCTTGGATGAAGTCGCAGTATGCCCGGCTGGCCCGCCTGGCACGCATTTCCTTGGAAAGCAATTCGCTGGCCGGAGCGCGGTCTTACGCCAGTTGGCTCGATTTGCCGGAATCCGCCATAGAAGTCTGCCCAAACGGCGTTGATCTTGAGCAATCCTCCAATCTTTCCGCCGAAGAACGTGAAAGCATCAGGAAAGAATTTGGCATTCCCGCTCATGCGCCTCTGGCCACGGCCGTGTGCCGGGCAGCCCCGGAAAAACGCCCCCTTGATCTCGTCCACGCCTTTCAAAAGATCATCGCACAGGTGCCGGACGCCTGGTGCCTGCACGCGGGACAGGGGCCGCTCCTGCCTGTCATGTTTCTGCTTCGCGACAGTATTCGGGGCGTCCCTGACAAACGTATACAATTTCTCGGTCTGCGTCGGGATGTTTCCAGGCTCTTGGCTGCGTCCGATCTCTTCATCCAGTGTTCATCCGAGGAAGGGTTGCCGAACAGCGTAATGGAGGCCATGGCCGGCGGTCTGCCCGTCATTGCGACCAGGGCCGGTGGGACGGAAGAACTGGTGCTGGAGGGGACAACAGGTTTTTTGCCGGATGTGGGCGATGTGGAGGGATTGGCCGCAAAAGCGTCTCTCTTGCTGCGCGATCCGGAGTTGCGCGGAAAAATGGGGACAGCCGGAAAAGAACGCATACAGAATTTTTCCTATCAGGCCCTGGTGAATAGCGAGCTTGCGGCCTACCGGGCCGGCCTGGAAAAGGCACGCCGGCTGTCCGGCGAATGCCCGCAAGCCATTTTGTCCGGTCCGGACAAGGA
This sequence comes from Desulfovibrio sp., assembly GCA_031269345.1. Classification (GTDB taxonomy): domain Bacteria; phylum Desulfobacterota; class Desulfovibrionia; order Desulfovibrionales; family Desulfovibrionaceae; genus Frigididesulfovibrio. The sequence goes on from JAISZH010000137.1 coordinate 898, forward strand.
CATGGCGCGACCCTGGCGAAAAATAGTCCATTTTTCGAGCTTGCAGGTCAGCGCGCTTCTTTTGCGGCACAGGCAGCCGGATGAACACGCAGGCTTAAGGCCGGATTTGCTGAAAACCCGCGCAGTATCGGAAGCCGCCCGGGAGGGTAAACCCTGCGTAACCTTATTTATAGGCTCTTACGGGCCGGGGGGAGCGGAGCGCCAGATCTGCCTGCTGGCCGACGAACTGAAAAGAAGGGGCTGTGCTGTGCGCCTGCTGGCCCAGTTGGATTTTGATGTCCACGGACACAGGGTGAACTGGCTTCGGGAGCGCGGCATACCCTGCCATGCCTTGAATACGCATCAGCCGCATGTTCTATTGCCCGCATCCACCTTGCCGAGGCAAAACGAGGTTCTCGCCATGTTGCCGCGCCATGCCCGGTTGGATTGCATGGCCTTGTGCGCTTGGCTTGCCCTGGAACCGCCTGATGTTCTTCATTGTTACCTGGACAACTCCAACGTGATCGGAGCCCATGCCGGGCTGCTCACAGGAGTTCCGGCCGTGCGCGTGTCCGCGAGATCAGTCAATCCGGAACATTACCCCTGGTGCGAATCCTGGTGGAGAAACGGCTACGTAAACATCCTGCGCTATCCGCAAGTGGCGCTGGAGGCCAATTCCCGTTTTGCTGCCGGAGATTACAGGAACTGGCTGGATCTGCCCGCCGAACCGGAAGTGATCCCCAATGCGGTGAAATTGGAGGGCGATAATCCGGCATTGCCGAAATCACGGCGAAATCTGCGCATAAAATTCGGACTGAGCGAACATACGCCGGTGGTCTTGGCAGTTTTGCGCCTAAGCGAGGAAAAATGCCCTTTTATCATGCTCCTGACCTTGGAGGCCCTGCGCCGCCGCCTGCCCGCCGTGTGTTTTCTGCATGCGGGTATCGGCCCCATGCAGACGGAAGTCGAGCAACTGACGGAATCTCTGGGTTTGCAGAAGCACATCCGCTTTCTGGGCGTGCGACATGACATTTCGGCCTTGATGGCGGCGGCGGATGCTCTGCTGCTGACATCACGCCGGGAAAGCTCGCCCAATGTCATCCTGGAAGCAATGGCTGCCGGCCTTCCGGTGGTCGCGCCGCGCGTGGGCGGCGTACCGGAACTGATCAGTGACGGCGAAACCGGCTTTCTGGCCGAGAGCGGCGGCCATGAAGGCATGGCCGAACATCTGTTCACCATCTTGAATGATGCTGAACTTGCCGGGCGCCTGGGGGAAAACGGCAAGCGTCATGTTCTCCGCAATCATTCGGTTGAAAGGCTTGCCGACAATGTCCTTGCCGCCTATGCGCGGCAATTTGCCAAAGGAAATGTCGTATGTGCGGAATAACCGGGTTCTGGAATTTCCGTGCGGACGAAAGCGCGGAAAGCCTGCGCGACCGCATTTCCCGCATGACCAACAGCATGTTCCGGCGCGGGCCGGACAGCGGGGGGATCCGGATAGACACCAAAGCCGGCCTGGCCCTTGGACATCGGCGTCTTTCAATCATCGATCTTTCCTCGGCCGGACACCAGCCCATGGCCACCGCGGACGGCCGCTTCGTCATCTGTTACAACGGCGAGGTATATAACCACCTCACCCTGCGTGCCGAACTTGAGTCCTTGGGCATCCGGTTCCGGGGTCATTCGGATACGGAAACACTGCTGCACGGCTGTGCCTTACTCGGCGTGGAAGAGACCGTAAAGCGACTTACCGGCATGTTCGCCTTCGCTTTCCTGGATAACCGGGAAAGGCGGCTCACCCTGGTTCGGGACAGAATGGGAGTAAAGCCGCTCTATTGGGGCAAGCGCGACAACCTGCTGATCTTCGGCTCGGAACTCAAGCCGCTGACCCTGCACGGCGAATGGCACATGGACATCAACCGCGAAGCTGTGGCCGGGTTGATGGATACCTGCTACATCCCTGCTCCGCTTTCCATTTATGAAGGCATCCATAAGTTGCGTCCCGGACATCTGCTGGAGATCCGGGCCGACGGTTCATTACGCGAACATTGCTGGTGGGATCCGCTGGAGGTCTTGGTACACGGACGGCAAAACCGTTTGCAGGGAGATGAACACGAGATGATTGACCGGTTGGACGACCTGCTGCGCGATGCGGTCAAAAGCCGCATGGTCGCGGATGTGCCCCTGGGCGCCTTTCTGTCCGGCGGAGTGGACTCATCGACTGTGGCGGCGCTTATGCAGATACAGTCGGACCGGCCGATCAAAACCTTTTCCATCGGTTTTGAGGAAGAAGGGTACAATGAGGCTCCTTTCGCCAAGGCCGTAGCCGGGCACCTCGGCACGGATCATACGGAGGAATACATGACCGCCGGGCAGGCCATGGGGATCATTCCGCAACTGGCCTCCTTTTATGACGAGCCGTTTGCCGATTCCTCCCAGTTGCCCACCTACCTGCTCTCGCGCCTGACCAGGAAGCATGTGACCACAGCTTTGTCCGGCGACGGCGGGGACGAAATTTTTTGCGGCTACACCCGGTATTTTGACTGCGCGGCAGCCTACGGCAAGAGCAATCGTCCTCTTTGGCAGAGGTCGCTTATCCTCTCGGCGGCGGCGCTGCCGGAGGAAAAGCTGAATCGTCTGGCGAGGTTGTTGCCCGCTGCCGTGCGTCCAAGCCACATGGCCGCGCGCATCAAAAATTTTGCGGCCCGTTTCACCGACCCGGCGGCATTCTACCGGGCGAGCTGCCTGCGCCATTGGCAGGATCCGGCTTCTCTGGTCATAGGGGCCAAGGTTCCGCAATTGACCTGCGTTGAGGCTTCGTTGAACAGGATCATACCGGATATCCTCGCCCTTGTGCAATTTATCGACACTGTGAACTACCTGCCCGACGACATCCTGGTCAAGGTGGACAGGGCAAGTATGGCCGTATCTCTGGAAGCCCGCGTGCCGTTGCTGGATCACCGAATTTACGAGTTCGTTCAGAGCCTGCCTGCGGGGATGCTCACGCGCGGAGGAGAAAGCAAATACCCCTTGCGTCGGGTGCTGTACCGCTATGTGCCCAGGGACTTAATCGAGCGGCCCAAGATGGGCTTCGGCGTGCCTATAGATCATTGGCTGCGCGGCCCGCTGCGGGAATGGGCGGAAAGCCTTCTTGAACCTGATCGGCTGCGGCGGGAAGGATATCTTGAGCCGGATGTGGTTTGCCCGATCCTGCAAAAACATTTGGCAGGTGAAGATTATCAATACTGGTTATGGGATGTTATCATGTTTCAGGCGTGGTTGGAACACCAACGGCTACCGGCAGATACTGTTGACGCCCCTTTAGCTGTTGTCTATGCGGCGTAAATGAGTGGAGAATATTTATAAATCCGTTTGTTTTCAGAGATTCTCGCTGCGTATAGAGCCTGCCGGTCTCAACGCGATGCTTGCTTCAGACGGAGCTGCAGGCGCTTTGGAAAAAGCTTCCCGTGCATCGGTATGGCAAACAATGTTGCGGACATTGCGTTGAATGAGCGGCGGGCCGTGTTGCAACATAAGAGCGGGCAAATAGATTTTTC
>JAISZH010000146.1 GCA_031269345.1 Desulfovibrio sp.
ACCGAGGCCACGCCGGCGGTATTTTCCACCTCAAGACGGCTGAACACCACCTGAGAGGTGGTAGTGCCGAGGTCTATGCCCACGCTCAGGAGAATCTCGCCCATAGATAGTCGGCCCTGAAAAACTATATAATTTATTGATACAGCAATATAACTTTTATAAAAACAGTGTTTTTTCGACCAGAAATACTCATTTTTTATGGTTATTTTTACAGCATCGTCGGCGGAAAAACGTGGTTTTCCGCCGAATTACGCCGCCTACGGCGGCGCAAAACCCTTCGGGTTTTGTAGTGTTTACTTTTGCAAGTAAACACTAGATGGCGTCGTCACTACGCCTATAACACGCTGAAAATATTTGAATATTTTATAGTGTTGCGGGACAGAAATTTTCAAATAATTTCACAGTATTATCAACCATATGACGACACCATCTAGCCAGCCTGTTTCATGCCAAATCGCATTCAAGCGATTTCGCTTTCCATCCAAGGCAAACCGGCATCAGATGCCGGCGTGTTCCGGCGTGAAACCTGCCGGCAGATACCTGTACATCATGATGTAAAACAGGCTGGAGAGGCGGTTCAAGGCGCGTACGATGTCCTCGCGGCCGGTTCGGCCTTCCGCGTCTTTAAACGCCGCGACGGCGGCAAGCTCCACTTCGCGCGCCACGGTGCGCAGCGTGTTCAGTCTGATGCACAGCGGCCCCATTTTATGACTGACCAGCATATGCCGGTAGCCGAAAAACTTCTCCGGATGGTGCGACCGGGCGCGCAAATCGTCGGCCGTCAACCCGAGAAGCCTGAATTCCTCCACTTCTGCGCCGCGGATTTCGCAGGACAGAAGACGCCGGGAAAATTCCAGGATTTCCTGCAGTTCCTCGACGAAACGCTGCGCCGCGAGCTTTTCTCCCAGAACCTGCGCCTCCATGATGCAGGCGGTGAAACTGTCCAGTTTGCCGCGCCAGACGATGACGGGATGATCCTTGCGCACCAGCCGGTTGCCTTGCAGATGGGTGAGGTCTTCGGGTTTGCGGTCGAAGCCGCCTCCGTCCGGGCCGATGAAGGCAGGGGCTTTCTCTGGGGCTTTCGGCCCGGAAAGCTCACCGCCGTCCTGTTCCGTGTCCGGCGCGCGGGCCGCCAGCGTAGCCGGCGCTTCGTCCTCTATAAGCATTATGCGGCGCGTTTTCAGGTACTCCATTGCCGCCGGAGTCACCACCGTGCCTTTGGGCACCGTGAACTGTTTCACGTCCGCGTTTTTCAGGGCCAGTCGGAGTTCCTGCTCAGTCAGGGGGTTCATCTGAGCTTCCTTTACGGTTTGAAACCCCGGCCTTCAGGCCGGAGAGCCCGACCCCGCCCTGAAGGGCGGGGTATCCGTACGGGCGGAAGCTTGGGCGGGGTCCAAACCCCGCCCAAGCGCAAGACGCATGGGCCAAGCCCATGCTGCCTACTTGGTTGCCTCTCCATCAGTTCTGTTCGCTCCAGTTGGCGGGATAGACCACATAGAGGAAACGGACCTTGCCCGGAGCGGAGAACTGGATGGCCGATCCGGCCGGTATGAAGATCAGGTCTCCGGCCTGCCCGCACACCTTGCGGCCGTCGATAAGAATCTCCAGGGTTCCGTTGATGACATAGTCCACCTCGTCATAATTCAGGGTCCACTCGAAGGCGGTGTGGTCCATCTCCATGACCCCAAAGCCCAAACGGGGACTTTCCTCCAAAGTGGGAATGTCTTTCACCAGCACTCCGGCGCCCGGCTTGCCGGTATCAAAGAGTTCGGGCCGTATGGCCGGCAGATGCACCGACATTATGCCGCTTTTGTCCACGTGTTTGGGACCCGCCAAAGCGCCGCCGTTTTCCGCGAGAATGTCGGCCAGCGCTTTGCGGACCAGAGACTCCAGATTTTTTTCATCAATGCCTTTCATGGATTTTTCCTTTATTCCCGATCTCAGGCCGTGCTTTTGGGAGCGGCGAAGGCGGCCACAATCACGGCGGTGACCCCGGCGACCAGCTTGCCCACCACCACGGCAAAGATCATGTCCTTGTTCGCCCCGGCGGTAAAGCCCAGGTGATCGCCGAAGACAAAGGCGGCGCTTACGGCAAAGGCCACGTTGATGACCTTGCCGCGATCGTCCATGTCCTTGAGGATGGTGAACATGGCTATGTTATTGGCCATGGTGGCCACCATGCCGGCCGCTGCCTCTTTGTTGATGCCCAGAAGCCCGCCGATTTTTGTCAGGGGACCGCCAAGAAATTTGGTCATCAGATGCACCAGGGTAAAGGCCCCGGCCAAAACCACGGCGATGCTGCCTATGACCGCGAACCCCTCGCTGATCGGCGCCATACCCTCCAGCCACGCCATGCCCGTGGCTCCCTCAATGCCGGCGAGGATCAGGGCCACGGTCAGAAAGGCTATGACGAATTTGCCGAACCACAGGAAAAGGGTAATCATGAGGTTCTGGGCCACCGCCAGACCGATGGCGATAGCCACGGCCACGATCAGGACCGGGATCAAATTTTTGACCATCCACATAAAGGGATACCCGGCCACGGCCCCTCCGGCCAGACAACCCAGAGGGATGGTGATCATGCCGATCAGGATGCCCTTGGCCAGAAAGGGGCGGTCTTCCAGGCGGATGATGCCCAGGGCCACGGGAATGGAGAAAACTATTGTCGGACCCATCATGCTGCCCAGGATCAAGCCGGCGAAGTTGCCCACGTTGATCATCTCCTGAGTGGCCGCCGGATTTGGCGCGCCTGCGGCCCAGGCCCCGGAAAGGGCCATGGCCAGCGGGTAGCCGCCCATGTCATTGGCCAACAGTGTGGTGGCGAACATGGCCGGGCTGGCCCCCAAAGCCTGATAGAGCGGACCGACAACCGGCTCCAGCACCCGCCCGAGAACCGGGGCGATGCAGTAGGCCCCGACCATGGACAGGGCCAGGGCGCCCAAGGACATGAAGCCTTCTTCAAATTTTTCGCCTATCCCTAAGTGGTTGCCGGTAAAGCGGTCCACGCCCGCAACGGCCATCAGGGCCAACATGATGTAAAGGATAACGTCGCTGATGCCCATAAGTTCTCCTGTAGAGCGGAATTACTTTAAAAACTTTTCGTCTACTTCCACAGAATCTATGATCCCCACCACCACCGCGTCTATGGGGCTGTCCTTTTCCCGCAGGACGTTCCGGGCCACGCTGCCTTTGGTCACCAGCACGTCCTCGCCCACGCCCGCTCCTATGATGTCGGCGGCGACTAGGTTTTCAGGATGGCCGGCGCTGTTGGTCTGTACGACCAGAAGCTTGTGTCCGTTCAGTTTTTCATCTTTTTTGGTGGCCCAGACATTGCCGATCACTTTAGCGATTATCACAGGGCCTCCTGTTGAGACGTAACGCCTGTAATGTTGATGCGCATGGACAGAACATAGTCTTTGGCCAGCGGCGTCAAAATATCTCCGGGGCTTATGGCCAAAGTCTGGCCCAGGCCCCGCGCTTCCGGGCAGGCGGCCTTTATGGCCGCTTCATTGATCACCCGCCGCCCTCCGCGCTTTTGCGCGGCGCAAGGCGCTGCATCCCGCGGGGGCCCGCCGGTCCCGGCTTGCGTCTCCCGGCCCAGAAGCGCCGGGATGACGCCGTCCTCATCCACAATTTTCAGCCCGTAGCTTTCCAGGTTTTTTTCATATTCCGCATAGCGGGCCGCCAAAGCTTTCGGCGCCCCGTACGCGCGCCACACCAGCCCGGACTTCAGAACGACCGCCGGCCGGCCCAAGAGGATGGCTTCAAGCAGCGCCCTGCCTTCCACAGTGCAGCCCTCGTCGCCCCAAGCCACACGCGCCAGGGCCTGGATGCCGAGTCTGCTCAGCAGCACCGACGCTTCGGGCGGCACATGGTCTTCCCAGGCGGTGTGCTCGTGTATCGCAAAAGTCTCCTCCAGGCGGGCCGCAAGGGCCGGCGAGACACCGGCGCGTCCGCCCACCAGATGCAAAAGCGGTTTCGGCGCCAGAGCGGCGCTTTCCCCGCCTCCGGACCCGAAACGCTTCAGAAGCTCCCGCGTCACGCGGCTGACAAGTTCATCGGATATCTGCATATCTGCTCCCGTGCCGACCGTTTCAAATTACTGATTTCGCGGAAATCAGTAAACACCGGCCGCAAGGCCGATGCGCCGCGCAGCGGCGTTAGTCAGCCGAAAACAACGCTTTCCGGCTGACGATCCTGCGTTAAAAAGTTTACTTTTCAACGCATATATCATAGCGACGGAGCCCGCGCCTCAGTCTCCGGCCGGCAAAGCGCCCAGGGCTATGCCCGCCGGGGTGGCCAGAATGGGCCGCGAAGACACCTTCACGGGCAACGCGGTCTCCAGTCCGACTATTTTTTCGATGCCCGCCGTGGCGGCCGTGCCGCCCACCAGATGAACCGTGTCCACCGGGTAATTTTCCAGGCCCCGGCGGATTATGGTGCCGATCTTTTGCAGCACCGGAGCCACCAGGGGCAGAATTTTCCTGCGGTTCGCCGGGTCCAGCTTGAAGGCTTCCGCCTCTTCAAAGCTGATGCCGTAGTGGCCGGCCAGCACCAAAGTCAGATGGGTCCCGCCGGTGGCCTCGTCAAAGGTGTGTATGACCCTGCCGTCTTTCAGGATGGCCACGCCCGTGGTTCCTCCTCCGATATCCACGATGGCGCCGTTTGCCAGTCCCAGCACCAGATTGGCGGCTTCCGGCTCATCCAGCACCCGGCTGACCTCCAGGCCAGCCCCGGAGGCCACATAGCGGTGAGTGGCCGTGTCACGCTCGGAGGTGCCGGGAGGGATGGCGATGGCCGTTTCCCGCAATTCACGGCCGATTGCCTCTTCCACCTCGCCTTTCAGTTCTTCCACCAGGGCGCGGGCGGCGGAGAAATCCACCACCAGACCGTCCCTGACCACTCGGGCCTGGCGTTGAGCCGCGGCCAAAGGACGTCCCTCAGAGTCCAGCGTCACCAGAACCACCGAAGCGGTACCCAGGTCCAGCCCTGTCTTCAGGGGTTCACGCGCATCGCATTTCCGGCGGCGGACGAAACTTTTCTCCACCTCATCCAGAAAATCGTCCGGCTTCAAGGTAGCCATGCCTTACCCCGGCGCGGCCTTTGCGCCGCAAGGGCCGCAATCCGGCGCTTGTCGTCCGCTTTTACTTGCCCGCCTGGGGCAGAATCATTTCCACTTCGCCGTGCGGACGTGGGATGACATGCACGGAGAGCAGTTCGCCAACCCGGCTCGCCGCCGCCGCCCCGGCGTCGGTGGCGGCCTTGACCGCGCCCACGTCGCCGCGGACCATCACGGTCACCAGGCCGCCGCCCACCAGCACCTTGCCCATCAAGGTGACGTTGGCGGCTTTGACCATGGCGTCGGCGGCCTCAATGGCTCCGACCAGTCCTTTGGTTTCAATCATGCCTAAGGCACGGGTATCAATGGACATAAGAGAATACCTCCTCGGGTTCTGCGGGTAAGGGTTTCCCTTACCGTTTCGGTTGCGCAAGCCGGCGCATTTTTACGAAAATCCGTAATTTTGATGTCGATTCGCTTTCGCTGGAAAGCGAATCGGTACGCGGAGGCGAAGCCGCCGCCCGCGGGTTTTTGAAAAATCAAGCTTCGCCTGTTTTTCAAAAGCCTTGGCGTCCTGCATTCAAACTCGTTTGAATGCGACTTGATATGAGACGGTGGTCTACCCTTCGGCTTTGGGCAGAATCATCTCGACTTCACTATGGGGGCGGGGGATGACGTGAACGGAGACCAGCTCGCCCACCCGTCCGGCCGCCGCCGCCCCGGCGTCTGTGGCGGCCTTGACCGCGCCCACGTCGCCGCGGACCGTTACCGTGACCAGACCTCCGCCCACCAGCACCTTGCCGGTCAGGGTGACGTTGGCGGCTTTGACCATGGCGTCGGCAGCCTCAATGGCCCCGACCAGTCCCTTGGTTTCAATCATGCCCAGTGCCTGTTGCGGATTGTCCATAGCGCTCCCTCCGGGTTTCCGAGCGGTTTATACCAATTTGCTTTCGACAGAAAGCCAATTGGGATGGCGGAGGCAAAGCCGCCGCCCGCAAGTTTTTGAAAAATCAGGCTTCGCCTGTTTTTCAAAAACTTTTGCGTCTTGCATCCAAACTCGTTTGAATGCAACTTGGTATTACAGGTTGGCCTTCAGGCGTTCCATTATTCTGGAAACCAGCGCGTCAAGGGCTGCTTCGTTCAGAAGCGGCGCGGCCCCGGTTTCCGACTGAATTTTCGGTCTTATGTCTTCTATCTCGCGCAATCCGTAAGCCACCCGGCGGACGTTGATCAGGTTGAGCGGCCCCACGTTGTCGGAAGTGGCGTTATGGCCCACCGCCCCGCATCCCAGGGTCAGGGAGGGGGCCACGGCGGCGGTGGCCCCGATGGCCGCGAGCGCCGCGGGAGAGTTGACAATCAGCCGTGAAACCGGCTTTTTCAGGCCGAACTCCCGGATTACCGCCTCGTCGCGCGAATGGATGCTCATGGTGTGCCCCGCGCCTTCCAGAGAGAGTATCTCAATGCAGCGCAGGCAGGCTTTTTCCCAGTTCTCCTCGACATAAAAGCCCAGAACCGGCATGAGTTTCTCTTTGGAATAGGGAACCTTTTCCCCCACCCTGGTTTCTTCGCCCAAAAGCACCCGCACCCCGGCCGGGATGCTGATGCCGGCGGTTTGCGCGATCACCTCCGGGGAACGGCCGACCAACCTGGCGTTCATGGTGCCGCCGGGGCCCATAAGCACCTTTTCCACCTTTTCCGAATCTCCTGGAGGCAGGAAATAGCCGCCCTGTTTCTTGACCTCGGCCATTACCTCCTGCCGGATGCAGCTTTCGGTAATGATGGACTGTTCCGATGCGCAGATGGTGCCGTTGTCGAAGGTTTTGGAATCGAAAATGCGCTTGACGGCCAGGGGGATGTCCGCGCTGCGCTCGATAAACGACGGACCGTTGCCCGGGCCTACGCCTATAGCCGGGGTGCCGGAGCTGTAAGCCGCGTGCACCATGGCGTTGCCGCCGGTGGCCAGGATGAGGTTCATCCGCGGATGGGTCATCAGGGTGCGGGTCCCCTCCAGTGTGGGGTTGGTCAGGCAGGTAACCAGATTTGGCGGCAGACCGAGGCTTTTGAGCACCCCGCGCACGATCCTGACCGTTTCCATGATGCAGTTCTTCGCGCCGGGGTGAGGCGAAAAAATCACGGCGCACCCCGCCTTCAGGGCAATCAGCGATTTGAAGATAGTCGTGGAGGTGGGATTGGTCGAGGGGATCAGGGCGGTCACCAGACCGACCGGCACGCCGACTTCAAAGATCCGGTTTTCCGCATCCTTGCGGATAAGACCGACGGTCTTCATATCTTTAATGTGCTCGTAAACGGTGCGCGAGGCAAAGAGGTTTTTGACCACCTTGTCCTGCCAGATCCCGAAGCCGGTCTCCTCGTGAGCCAGCTTGGCCAGCCGGACTGCCTGGGCTTCCGCGGCTTTTGCCGCGCAAGCCACGGCATTGTCCACAGCGGCCTGATCCAGCTCACGATAGATATCCTGGGCCTCGGCGGCCAGTTGCACCAAATTGCGGGCTTCCTGAATTGAAATCAGGTCCAGGTCTTTGACTGTGATCAAGGTTTTCCTCCTTACTTGAAAAGGGGGCTATTTCTTCCCGGCTTTGATCCGGACCTTTCTGGCCGGTTTGGCGCCGTCCGCGTTCTGGGGCGCGGCTTTTGCCACATCTTGATCGGGGCTTTGCGCGTCATGAGGCGCCACCGCCTTATGCGCGTCGTCCGGCGCCGGTTTTTTTGGCGCGGACCCTTTGCCGCCTTGTGTTCCAGGTTCAAAGGCGGGTCTTACCGGGTCGGCCGGCCGGGGGATCAGATGGGTGGCGCCCTGGGCCGCGAGCCGGCTTATGGCGCCCTGCGCCGCGGCAAGCGCGGCCCGCATGGCGCCGACGTCCCCGGACAAAAGGCAGGCGGCCAGCCCTCCTCCCACCAGAGTATGTCCCGAAAGCCTTACATTGGCGGCCTTCAGAGCGGCATCGGCGGCTTCCACGAGGGGCAGCAGCCCCCTGGTTTCCACAATGCCCAAAGCTTCCCTGTTATGAGTGTCCACCTTTGTTCACCTCCCGAAATAGGCCGCTCTCCCGGATTGGAGGGGTTGGGCCCGCTCAATAGGCGGTGGGGTTTTCCGCCACAAACTGCACGGCCGCGGCAAAGGCGTCGCAGGCGGCCTTGCAGGCGGACTGGCTGCCGGTCAGCAGTCCGCCGCCGAAGTTGGTTTCCGAAGGCGGACCGTAAAAGGCGGCCAATTTCACATCGGCGGCTTTCAGGGCCATATCCAGAGCGTACATGGCTTCCAGCGGAGGCGCGATCAGATAGGCAAGGGGTTCGCCTTCGGCCACCCCGGCCACTTTGGACAGATAGCTGCCGGTGCGGGAGATGCAGTAGGCGTAATAGGGAATGCTGTCGTCCTCGTTGGCCGAAACGAACCATGCCTCCTCGCTTATGAAGCGTGCTATGGCGTTTAAGCCGCTTCTGATTTCGGCCGGGTTCGGGCCGGCGATTATGCCTATGATTTCCCCGGCCAGCCTGGTATTGGCATTGGCCGCTCCGGCGTAGAAACTCTTGGCGTAAACCACTTCCACGTCGGCCATTTTCGTGGCTTCGTCCAAAGCGGTGTAAGTCACGTCGTCGCAGTCGGCGGTGACCAGACCGAGACTTTTCAAGCCCGGCTTGAGTTGCAGATCCCTTGCCATGTCGGCGCTGACATTGGGGATGATCTTGGCCGCCAGGATCGAAGTTTTCAGAGGATCGTTCTTAGCCATGTCGCTACCCTTCGCTTGCTTAGAGTTTAAGGTCCAGCCCGCTGGCCTTTTTGTCCAATATGGTCTTGATGATGTCTGCGATATAGGCCCCGGCCTCGACCGCCGGGGTCCCCCCCCTGTGGATGTTGGAAACCACGGTCCGGCGCGCTTCGGGCATGTCCACCACGGCTTTGTACGCCACATAGGCGGACATGCTCTCCGCGGTGATCAGGCCGGGCCGTTCTCCGATCAGGACGCAAACCACTTCCGCTCCGGTGATTTCCGAAATGTGGTCCTCAACGCCCACCCGGCCGTATTGCACGAAGAAGGGCGCGCAGGGTTTGAGGTTGTGGCGCGCCAGCCCGTCGGCCATGGCCTTCAGCGTGTCGGGGGCGTTGACGGTGACGGCCGTGGTGGAGAGCCCGTCGGCCACAAAGACGACCACCCGGTTGTTTCCTCCCACATGGGCCTTGATCTTTGCGACATCCTCCTCCGCGCAGAAGCGGCCGAGGTCGGGACGGGTCAGGTATTCGTCCTTGCTTGAGCACAGGGATTTGAAATGAGCGAAGCCGTGTTCTTTGACCCACTCTTCCGAGACATCGGTGAAAACGGCATCCATAGCCACGGCGTGGTCGGCGCGGAAGCGCAGGAGCGTTTCCGTCAGGTAGCGCGGACCGGCCCGCCAGACCCCGATACGCGCCGGAGTGGTTTTTTTCATGGTCCGCATCGCGCCTGGATTGTGGGGGTGAGGCACCTTGACGACCTCTTGCGGGTCCTGGGCGGCAAGATCCGGCAGGATGTCCCCGTCATCGGCTCCGCCTTTGCCGGTCCCGTTCCGGGGAGGCGAAGCGGGGGCGGGCGCATCGGCGCTCATTTCCCTCAGTATCTCCTCTACGGCTTTTCTCAGTTCCTGTTCCGTAAGCATGGTGTACCTTCTTGTCTGAGCGTGTTCAAGGCGGTGATTTCGTATCGCGCGCCGCAGGGGGGACTGCCTCAGCAAAACAGCGAAGCGTCGCCGGCCTTATCCGTCAACCGGCCGTTTTCCCACAGGCCCATCTTTTCCATCCATCCGGCAAAGGCCGGGATCGGCGAAAGGCCCAGAAGCTGGCGTAGCGAGGGTCCGTCGTGATAGCTGGTGCACTGGTAGTTCAACATGATGTCGTCGCCGTGGGGGATGCCCATGAAATAGTTGCATCCGGCCGTTGACAGGAGAATGGCCAGATTCTCTATATCGTTCTGATCGGCTTTGGCGTGGTTGGTGTAGCAGGCGTCGCAGCCCATGGAAATGCCGGTCAGTTTGCCCATGAAATGGTCTTCAAGGCCGGCTCTGGTGATCTGCTTGGAATCATACAAGTATTCCGGACCGATGAACCCGACCACGGTGTTTACGAGAAAAGGGCTGAAGCGTTTCGCTAAACCATAGCAGCGGGCTTCCATGGTCACCTGATCGGCCCCGTGATGGGCGCCCGCGGACAGCTCCGAGCCTTGTCCGGTTTCGAAATACATGACATTGGGGCCCGCGGCCGTGCCCTTGTGCAGGGCCAGATCCAGGGCCTCGTCCAGCATGGCGGCGCTGATGCCGAAAGTTTCGTTGCCCTTCTGGGAGCCGGCGATGCTCTGGAAGATGAGATCAGTAGGAGCGCCCTGGCGCACGGCTTCCATCTGGGTCGTGACGTGGCCGAGCACGCAGATCTGGGTGGGTATGTCGAATTTGACTTTGATCTCCTGAAAGCGCTCCAGGATTTTCTTCACGTTGTCCACCGTGTCGTCCACCGGGTTCAAGCCGATGACCGCGTCGCCCGCGCCAAAGGACAGGCCCTCGTAAACGGAACTGGTGATGCCTTCAATGTCGTCGGTGGTGTGGTTGGGCTGCAAACGTATGGCCAGGGTGCCGTCCAGCCCGATTGTGGTGTTGCAGCGGGCGGTGACGCGCACTTTGGAGGCGGCGTAAATAAGGTCCATGTTGCTCATCAGCTTCGCCGTCCCGGCCACAATTTCTGAAGTCAGGCCGCGGCTTGCGCGGCGGATCATGTCCCCGGTGGTATTGTCGCTGAGAAGCCATTCGCGGAACTCGCCCATGCTCCAGTTCCGGATTTCATTGTATATGCTCTCATTGACGTCATCTTGGATTATGCGGGTTACCTCGTCATCTTCATAAGGCACAACGGGGTTTTCCCTCAGATCGGCGATGGTCGCCGCGGCGAGTACCTGTTTGGCGGCGACGCGTTCAGCCATGGTTTCCGCTGCGATCCCGGCCAGATGGTCGCCGGAGCGGTCTTCATTGGCCTTGGCCAGGACGTCCTTGACGTCTTTGAACTGATAGGCTTTGCCGAAAAGACTGGTTTTGAGTATCACAGCTCCCCTCCGTTGTGGGCGGGGCCGAAACCCCGCGGTTGCCGACTGTATCTCCGGGCCGTGCCGGGGCGGGATCGGGAAAACAGGCGGCGTTGCAACTCCTCAAGCCCTTCCCCGCTTTTCGCCGAAACCCGTACAAGATCCTCAACGCCCGCGCCTTTCAGAGCCGCTTCGGCGTCCGCCAGATCAGCCGGGGAAGCCGCGTCCGTCTTGGCGATCACCCCCAAAACCGGCGCCTTCAGGGCCAGGGCGATCCTGGCCGGCAGCCTCGTCCTGCGGCCGGCGTCGATGACGAACAGGATGAGGGAGGCGCGGACGGAGTTGAGGATAATGGCGTTGTAATAGCGGGGGACGCTGAGCATTTCGCCCGGAGTGTCAATGGCCCTGTCCAGATAAACCAAGGCTTCGGTCTTTTTCACTTGGCCGTCCATAAGCCCCAGACTTTTCAAAAGAGTGCTCTTGCCGGCCCCGGAAGGCCCGACCACCATGATGCACCGTTTCTCAGCCGCAAGACTTCCCGCGCGTCCCGCTTCCCCGTCCTGCTTCATGTTTTCGTCAAAGGAGCGGGAGCGAAGCCCAGAATATTGTTCAATGCGGACAAAGCCCCGTCAAGGGCGCTTTCAACCGAGGCCACGTCGCCTGTGAACACCAGACATCCAGTGAAGCGATCTACGAATTCCAGGCGGATGTCGCCGTGCTTGCTGGCGGAATCGGCGGCAATGATGGCGCCCTCGCCCGGAGTGATGGTCATCAGTCCGATGGCTCCTTTATCTTCGACCCCGATCTGCCGACATAAATCGCGGCCCGGATGCGCGATCATGTGGGCAAGCGTGACCTGCTTGCCGGGGACGTATTCCTGGATGGTGCGGATTTTCTCTGACATTCGCGCCTCTGCCTCCGAGGCATTTTCACCCTGAATCCGCAAACTGTTTGCTTTTTAACACGTATGCCGGTAGATTAAGACGATGCCGCAGAAGACGGGCGGTCGTGAAATCCTCAGGATTCCTCCACAGCGCGCAAGACACTCCCGGCCATTTCTTATTTCATAGCATCTGCCGCGCCTGGTTGCAAGGGAATAACAGCGTGCAGGGACGGCTACGTCTGCGTGATGTTGAGTTTTGACGGCCAAATCAAACCGCAAGGGAATTTTTACGGATTTCCGCATGGAAATCCGGACAGCGGCCCGACGGCCGCTGTCGCCCAAGGAAAAGTTTATTTTTCAATGCGAGTATCAATAATGAGCGATCCAAAAGAAATGTGGCGCTGTCAGACAGTGAACTGCGGCTATGTCTATGACCCGGAACGCGGAGACCGCAAAGGGAAAATACCGCGCGGCACAAAGTTTGAAGACCTGCCCGAAGCCTGGCGCTGCCCGGTATGCGGCGCAAGCAGGAAGTCCTTTGCCAGCATGATTGGCGATCACCCCTTCTCCGGCCGATAATCATCAGGGATTTTTGAAAAAAATCCGGCTCGCCCTGTTTTTCTTTTGCGTATGCGCGCCTCCCGCCCAAGCTCAGGTCGCCATGCGGGCAATACCCGTGCCGGATACCGTCAGCCGTGAAATGCAGGTCCTGATTGGGGCCGGGCCTTTCCCGTTCTGGGACATGCACCCCAAAAACACAGCGGAATGGAAGACCTTTGTCGAAAAGGTCACAGCGGCTGGCATGGCCGCTTTGCCGAAGCTGCGGGAGCTGACGGGAGTCACTGTGGAACCGGGAATCCTTGCCGGCGTTCCCGTGTTCACCGTCACACCGCGAAACGTGCCTTCCGGGAATGCCGGGCGCGTTCTGCTGCATTTCCATGGTGGCGGCTATGCGCTGAATCCGGGGGAAGCCGGGACCGGGGAAGCTATCCTTTTTTGGCCTGGAAATGGAAAGCGTGACAGGATGTCACGCCGGAACACGAAGCATTTCGAGCGGCGAGGCGAAACAGAGCTTTTGCCGCAGCCGCCAAGTCAAAACCGCGTGGATGCGGTTTTGACTTGAAATTCGAATCAGAGAATGAAGCGCGTCAAATCCGCGTTGCCGCGCACGTCCTCAAGGCGGGACCTGACCCAGTTCCGGTCCACGAGCACGGTCTCACCGCCCCGTTCCGGGGCGTCAAAGGAAAGGTCCGCAAGGATTTTTTCCATGATCGTATAAAGCCGGCGCGCGCCGATGTTCTCCGTCTGACGGTTCGTTTCCTCGGCAAAGGCCGCCACCTCCTCCAAAGCCTCGCCGGAAAATTCCAGGCGCACGTCTTCCGTAGCCATGAGAGCCGTATATTGCAAGGTCAGGGCGTTGTGCGGCTCTTTCAGGATGCGCAGAAATTCCTCCTTGCCCAGGGCGGAAAGCTCGACGCGCAGGGGGAAACGCCCTTGCAGCTCGGGGATCAGGTCCGAAGGCTTGGCGTTGTGAAAGGCCCCGGCCGCGATGAAAAGAATGTGATCCGTGCGCACCATGCCGTATTTGGTGTTGACGACGCTGCCTTCCACTATGGGCAGCAGGTCCCGCTGCACGCCCTCGCGGGAAATGTCCAGGCCGCCGCGTCCTCCCCGCACCGGAATGGCCACCTTGTCGATCTCGTCGATAAAGATGATCCCGGTTTGTTCCACGCGTTCCCTTGCCAGCTCGTTGACGGCGTCGTGATCGATCAGGCGCTCGGACTCCTCCTGGATAAGCAGGTCAAAGGCTTCCGGGGTCTTGAAGCGGCGCCGTTTTTTGCGCGCGGGAAACATGCGGGAAAAAGCGTCCTTGATCTGGGAACCCATCTGCTCCATGCCGGGCATTCCCAGCATCTCGATCTGCGGTTCCGCGGATATCTCAACTTCCAGTTCCACCTCGGTTTCGTCCAGGCGTCCGGCCCGCCACATGGCCCTGAACTGTTCCCGGTTGCCTGAGGACTGCCCGCCGCCCGTGCCGGACGCCGGGTGCCCTCCGGCGTAGAAATCCGGGACCGGGCCCGAGCGCAACAGCAGGTCCAGAAGGCGGTCTTCGGCGACGGCCTCGGCTTTCACCCGTACCCGCTCCCGCTCTTCCTCGCGCACCAGGGAAACGCCTATCTCCATAAGGTCGCGCACCATGGACTCCACATCGCGTCCCACATAGCCGACTTCGGTGTATTTTGTCGCCTCCACCTTGATGAAGGGCGAACCGCAAAGCCGGGCCAGACGGCGGGCGATTTCCGTCTTGCCAACGCCCGTCGGTCCCATCATGATGATGTTTTTGGGCGAAACCTCATCGCGCAGGGAAGGGTCAAGCTTCTGCCTGCGCCAGCGGTTGCGGATAGCTATGGCTACCATCCGCTTGGCCTCGTCCTGGCCGACTATGTATTTGTCAAGTTCCCGGACAATGTCCCGTGGGGTCAGAGGAGTGGGCATCGGACAATCCTGCGGTATGCTGAAATAGTTGAACCAGGATATGCGGCTCTAAAGCAATTTCACTTTGAAACTGCTCTGGCGGCCGCGAGAGCGGACGCCCGCCGCGAAGGCGTAGACGCAATTTATTTGCGCTGTTAAACGCCGAAGCGGGCGTAAGCTGGAGAGGGCCGGGTGCATCATTTCCGCGGAAATCAGTAATCAGCTTCCTGCTCCGCGGCGGGGCGGGCTTCTTCCGGGGCGGCTGCCGGGCCTTGCGCGTCGTCCGTCCCGCCCGCGACGGCGTCATCCGTCCCGCCCGCAACGGCGTCATCCGTTTCAGGAGCGGCGGAATCGCCGTCCGCCCGGGCGGGTGGGACAGGCACTATCCGGGCTTTGGAATATAGTTCCTCCATAGCCTTGTCGGCCAGAATCCTGTCCGTCAGACCGGCGACGAGGTGGTTGCGGACGTAATATTGCTGAATCGTTTTGAATTCCTGCCCGCTCTGTCGGGCTAACCTGCGCAGACGGAGGTCAATGTCCTGTGCGCTGGCCGTCAGGCCCTGTTTTTTAGCCACAGCCAGGAGAAAGATACGGATTTTGGCGCGTTTTTCCGCTTCCTGGCGGATTTCGTCTTTCATGGCGTCGATCTCGCCATCCGGAACCGTCCCGCTTACGCCCAGAATATCGGACAGTTCCTGCCGTACGGCGGTGGTCTGGCTCTCGATCATAGCCTGGGGCACGGTGAACTCGACCTGTTCCAGCAGCTTGTCCAGCAACCGCTTTTGCGCCGCGGCCCTGTTCCTTTCTTCGCGGTTGCGCAGCAAGGATTCCCGTAAGCTCTCGCGCATTTTCGCGGTACTTTCAAAGTTTCCGGCTTCTTGGGCAAAGGCGTCGTCTTCGTCTGGCGGGATTTTTTCCATCAGCTCCTTCAATTTGACGCGCATGCGCACCGTGCGCCCGGCCAAGTCGGCATGGACGAATTTTTCCGGGAAGGCCAGGGATTCCTCTTTTTCCTCTCCCGGGGCAAGACCCTTGATCAGGTCTTCAAAACCCGGAAAACTCATGCCCTCGCCCAAGGTAAGCGAAAAACCTTCGGCTTTGAACCCGGCAAGCACGTTCCCGGTATCGTCAAGGGCCGCGAAGTCCAATACGGCCACATCCCCGTCTTTGGGCGGGCGGTCTTCCAGCAGCGGCACGGCTTTGGCCAGACGCTGACGCATCTTGAGGACGGTGGCGTCGATATCGGATGCGTTCACCACGGTTTCTTCCTGCTCGATCTCAAGACCCTCGTAACTCGGCAGTTCGAACTCCGGCATGACTTCGAAGGCAAGGGTGTAGATGAAATCGCTCCCCGGCTCCGGAAGTCCCCCATCGTAATCCACTCCGGACACGATGTTGAAGGAGTCCTTGTCCATTATCTCCCGGATGCTCTCCTGAACCAGCTTGTCCGTGGTCTGTCGGATCACTTCACTGTTAAAACGCTTCATTACCAGGGCGGCCGGAACCTTGCCCCTGCGGAAACCGTCCAGTTTCAGGGAAGAGCGAAAGGAGGAGACGGCCTCGTCCACGGCCTTTCCGACCTCCGCGGCGGGAACTGTGACTGTGATTTTTTTCTTGACCGGGTTCAGGTCCTCAATTGCATATTGCATTTTGTTCAGCTTCCTTCAGATAAATAATGCCGGCAGGCGCCGGCAGATCGGCGGAGTCTTCCTGGCGCGGGGAGGAGGGAGTGAATAATCTATAAAACTGGTTGAAGTTAAACAAGTTTTCCTGTTCAAAAAATGAAAGCTTCCCCGAAAGTTGCCCATAAAAAGATGCCCTCGGATATCAAAGGGCATGTGGCTAACGCGGCTCACGGCAGCATCATACCCATATACCGGCGCCAGCGCAATCCTCTTTTGTGATGTGTGTTGACAACATCCTCTTTTGAGATGTGCGTATTTTCAAAAAGAAAGTAAAAAGCTGAAATATTTCCGCCTGCCCTTGCGGGCACAGGCATCCGCTGAGCAATAAAAAGGCGCTTTGATGTAAGCGCCATGAACCACTTGCTGATTGTGGGCGGTTAAAACAATGACACTTGCACGGCCGGCTTAGTTATTCCCAAAACCGACAAAATTTCACACTCTTCTCTCATGACTTCGCCGTTATTGTCATACATCACTGTTTCCCGGATCATTACCCGCAGTGCGTCTCCAGGCCTGATGTCGATCTTACCTGCGCGAAAGTCATTCAGCCATCCTTCGTCAACGATCTTGGCAGAGAAGGGTTTTTTTTCATACCGAAACTCCCATTTGGAATCGCCGAGAAAATCAGGGCGGCGAACCATAAGTATCTTAACAAGATCATTAGAGATAATTTCGCCGGCAAACAGGTTGGTTATATCTTCCTGTGTGACGACAAAATCAGGGGTCAGTACAGAATCGCCTACATCGGATTGGAAAGTGACGGAATCTCCTTTTTCAAGTCCGCCAAGGGCTTCACTGATCGTTTTAGCCTCCCGCGCAAGAGCAAACGCACTTACGTCTCTGTAGGCAGGGAGTTTCCGAACTCCTGTTGCCTGGGCGGTGTCAAAAATTTCTTTGGTCAACTCCTCCATTCCTTTCCTATCGGTAATTGAGGTTCGCCCCTCCAGCCGTTTGAGAAGCAAGTATTTCGCTTTGACAAGATATTTGCCTACTGCGGGGCGCCAGTCAATATTTTTCAAAGCATCATCGTCAATAACCTCAAGAGCTTGCTTGAGCCATAATTTAATGGAGCCATGCTCAATTTCTTCCAGCACAAACACTGGTTTAATTTTGGCGTCAATTGACGAAACGAGAAGGGCATCAAGCGAATTGAGGGCGTCAATATAGGCAGCCGCGCTTTTCAAAAAACGCTGCGGATTGCGCATTCCCTTCTGAAAATCAATTCTGACGCAAAAATCCGGGGTTTTTTCCGGTCCCAATGCGGCTAACTTTTGTTCAACATCCATATCGTGTTGCTTATCACCCGCCTTCGCCTCTGGCAACACTTTCCCACCACACTTTCCCACCACACACTTTCCCACCGATTTGCTGCTGGCTTACCCGACTGCCCGCGTGGCCGCCCGCTCCTTACCGCACCGACAAACCGATGCCGCACGGCGGCTGCAAAAAGTGCGAAAATTCTGGACACTACCCCTGTCAACAGCGAAACTCCTGTCAGAATCCTCGCCATTCATGAGGCGAAGTACGCTTTAACCGCTTCTTTCATCCAAGCTTCACATGTATCGTTTGAACATGTTGAAAGTCATCAGCCCTAGGAACGTCATAAATAGAGAGCCGCAAACATGCAGTCCCATCAAGCGTACAGCCCCGAAAAGACGACGTTTCTGCAACAGCAATACGACTTCAGCCGAGAAAGCGGAGAAGGTGGTCAAAGCGCCGAGAAAGCCGGTAATGATAAATAAGCGCCACTCATTCGAGCACTTCCCTGTAGAAGTCCTTCAACCCGGCGGCCGATTTTTCCCAACTGAAATGCTCTTCGGCGAACGCCCGGCCCGCAATGCCTATGGCGGCCGCCTTGTCCGGATTTCGGAGCAGAAAAAGGATATTCGCCAGTATTTCTTCCGTTGCTCCCTCGCGCAGCAACAGGCAGTTTTCGCCGTGCTTGAGGCGCTTTCCCAGGTTGCTGTCCGGCAGTATGACCGGGCGGCCGCTGGCCAGAAACAGCGGGAGCTTGCAGGGGAAGCGGTAGCGGTTGAAGGGGTTGTCGCAGCCCGGCTGGATCAGGATGTCCGCGGCCCGCATCACCTCCGGGACGTCCGCCTGGGTGATCCTGCCCGTGAGATCCACAAGCGCGTCCCTGCATTCCATGCGCGAAAAGACGGCCTCCGGAATGTCTTGTATATAGTGCCCGAACTTTATGATGCGGGCGTTGACCCCCCGTTTGCGCAGAAGACCTATCGCGCAATACAGCGCCAGTACCTCATCCGCATTGTTCAGATGCACGTTTCCCGGGTAAAAGAAAGTCGCGCAGTCCCCGGGAATGCCCCAGCGCTCCTTGTCTTGCGGCGTGGGACGGGGGGGGAGCGCGAAGACCGTTTCTTCGCAGGCGGGAAAAAATACATGGCCGGGCACGTGCTCCGGCTTGAAGTCCAGAAGAGATTCTATGATGCAGGTGTACCCCTTTGCGCCGGCGATAAATTCCCTGTAGCGCACGGGGTGGGAAAAACCGTAAAGAACGCCTCCGGGTTCGGAACTTGCCGGATCGGCAACAATTTCCGCAGGCAGATGCCGGATCATGGCCGCGTAAATCGCTTCTTCGTTGTCTTCCATATGCACGACATAGGGGAAGGAATGCGCCTTGAGCAGAGACATCGTCAGATCGCGCGCCGTGTCGCGCGGGGTCCAGCTGTGCAGCACACAGTCTTCGCCTTTGGCGGCCAGTTCGGCCGCCAGGCGTCTGGGAGGCGTCGAACTGCGCGAGAGCGCGCGGAATTTGGGTTTGCCGAACGACTCGGCCTGTCCCGCATCATTGTAGCTATATACGCTGCACCGGACTCCCTGGTCCGCCAGAGCGTTCGCCAGGTGAAAAACATGCATGGCGCTCGGCGAGTTGAACCCGCCGTAATTCAGGAAGATAATGTGCATCAGCGATTCTCCGGCCCCATGGAAGGCACGGACAACAAATCAAGGCCGTCCCAAGATGTGCTCATATGCTATTATTTGAAATTATAAACTTTTCCTAAATTTGCGCAACTCCGAACCAACGCCAGCGCGGCGGATTTTGGGCGTGTTGCCACTTGAAATTAACACGCTCCGGAGGTAAGATGCCGGACGTAACTCATTGATACCCGCAGTCAAAAGCAAACTTTTCCCTGTGGAGGATCGCCAGCCGGAAACGCGGTTTTCGGCTGACTTGCGCCGCTTGGCGGCGACAGCGGCCGCCGGGCCGCTGTTCAGATTTCCATGCGGAAATCTGTATTTTATGCATGTTTAAATCCGCAGTTTCCGTCCGCCGGTTGGAGAGGATGCGCCCGCAGCGCGGAGGAGGGTCATGCCGGGCGTCAGGCGGGAATATCCATAATGGGAGAGGCTTCAAACCATAGAGGTATTTTTGATGAACAGCGTTGTTGCATACACCTCCGAGCTGGATGACGCTAAGGAAGCGGCCGCGCAACTTGCCGCGCAAATTCGTGAAAAGCTTGAGTTGCGAAAGCATTCCGCCGGGATACTGTTTTGCGATGCGGACATGGACGGTGCGGCAGTCACCGCCGAGCTGGCAAAGCTGCTTGGCAGCGAGGTTCTGGGTATGACCACCCTGGCTACGCTTGACGCGGACGGACACCACGAGGCGGCGGCGGTGCTCACCATGCTTACGGCCGATGACTGTATCTTTTCCGCGTCAGTTTCCTCTTCCCTTCCCGGCGCGGACGCGCAGGCCGCCATAATTGAGGCGTACCGGGCGGGCGTGCCGGCGGAAATCGCGCCCGGCCAGCGGCCGGGACTGCTGATGGCCTTTTGCCCCTACGGTCTGCCCTTTTCCGGAGACCTTTACCCCGTCGCGCTTTCCAAGGCCGCCGGAGACGTTCCGATCATAGGAGGGGTCGCCTCGGACGATTATGACTATGAGCGGGCGAGGGTCTTTCTCTCCGGGCGATCCTATAATGACGCCATGGTTTTGCTGGGCATCTGGGGCGCCGTCAGCCCCGTATTTTCCATCCGCCATGTGACCTCGCGCTTTGCCGAGCGCATCCGCAGGATTACCGAGTCGGAGGGCAATATAGTGCGCCGGGTGGGCGACGAAACTTTTGTGCAATATCTTGAGGGGTTCGGGCTGAATACCGACGTTTCTGACCCCCTGCTCGCCTTTACCTGCTACCCCATGATGCTGACCAGCGACACGGAGGACGGGGAAACCCCGCTTATGCGCCATATTTGCGCTTTGAATCGCGAAGACGGTTCAGGCGCTTTTTTCGGCGACGTTCCTGTAGGCGCCCTGGCCAACATCTGTCTCATCAACAAAGACGATCTGCTGCGCGCCTGTCGGGAGTCCATGAGAGCCCTTCTTGAAGCAGCCGCCGTACGCCAGGAATACGTCCCTTCCACTATCCTGTGCATTTCCTGCTGCGGGCGGGCAATTATCCTCGGAGCGCACGCGGCCGGGGAAGGGCGGGTACTTTCCGAGATGCTGCCGCCGGGAATTTCCCTTGCCGGCGCATACTGTCTCGGGGAGATTTGCCCGACTTTCTACAAGGACGGCAAGGCGGTGAACAGGTTTCACAATTGCTCGATCACCTTTTGCATGTTTTAGAGCGGCGCATGGAAGCAGATTTGACCAAAGAACACAGCAACCTGACCAGACTTTATAAAAAACTGGAAAGGGACTACCGCGCGCTTACCCTGATGCACGAGCAGACGGAGAGATTGCGCGACGCCAACGAAGCGGCCAAGGATCAGTCCAATTTTTATACCCGCCTTCTTCTGGAGAACACCCCCTGCACCATTTTCATGCTGGATCTGCAAATGCGCTTTGTCATGGGGAGCGCTCATCTGGCTTCCTTTCTCGGTTACCGGGACATGCGCGAAATGGTGGACAGGCCTTTCACCGAGCTTTTCAGCGCCATGATGCCCCCCGAATGGGTTGAAAGCGCGGACGGACGCTGTCGGCAGACCATAGACGAGCGCAGGCAGGTGTCCACTGCGGAGCGGGTGTCGCTCAAAAGCGGCGAAAACCTGGTCTTGCAGGTTTCCATGACCCCCGCCGAGGGGAAAGACGGGGTTTGCCGGGGCGTTGTGGTGGTGATGAACGATATCACCGAGCTTGTCCGGGCCAGGGAGGAAGCCCAGCGCGCCAGCACCGCCAAGAGTGACTTTCTGGCCAACATGAGCCACGAAATGCGCACGCCCATGAATGCCATCATCGGCATGACCGCTATCGCCAAAACATCTTCCGACATGGAAAGAAAGATATATTGCCTTACAAAGATAGAAGACGCCTCCTCGCATCTGCTCGGGGTGATCAACGACATCCTTGACATGTCCAAAATTGAAGCCAACCGCTTTGAACTGTCCCCCGTGGTTTTCAATTTTGAAAAAATGCTTCAGAAAGTCGTCAACGTCGTCAATTTCCGGGTAGAAGAAAAACAGCAGATCCTCACGGTACGCATCGACAAAAATATTCCCGGTTTTCTGGTGGGCGACGACCAGCGACTTGCCCAGGTTATAACCAATCTGCTTTCCAATGCCGTAAAGTTCACCCCCGAACGCGGCGAGGTACGCCTTGATACCGGCCTGATAGAAAAGCGTGAAAAGCTGTGTACCGTTGAAGTGGCGGTTTCCGACACCGGAATAGGCATCAGTCCGGATCAGCAGCGTCTTCTTTTTACTTCATTTTCTCAGGCGGACAGCGGCATAACGCGTAAGTTCGGCGGCACCGGACTCGGACTTGCCATATCCAAGCGCATCGTGGAAATGATGGGCGGAACCATATGGGTGACTTCAACGCCAGGGCAGGGATCGACGTTCACCTTTCGGTTTGACGCCAGGGTGGCGGACGATCAGGGCCTCAGTCAGGCTAAAAAGCTTAACCGCAAAGACTTGCGTGTGCTGGTGGTGGATGACGCGCCGGAAGTGCGGGAATACTTTGCGGATATACTACAGGGTTTCGGCATCGCCTGCGATGCGGCGGCAAGCGGAGAAGAGGCCCTGAGCCTGGTCCGGGCCAGGGGGAGCTACGGCATGTATTTTGTGGACTGGGACCTGCCGGGCATGAGCGGGATTGAACTGGCCGGTTTGCTCAGCGGGGATTATGATCAGGATGCCATGGTGGTTATGATTTCCTCCGCCGAATGGTCGTCGATCGAGCAAGACGCCAGGGCCGCCGGGGTAAAATGCTTCCTGCCCAAACCGCTCTTTCCTTCGGCGGTTTTTGATTGTATCTCCGCCTGTCTCGGCGCGGAAGAACCGCTTGCGGAACAGAAAGAAGAACAGTGCCTGCCCGCGCAGTTTGCCGGGCATCGCGTGCTTTTGGCCGAAGATGTGGAGATCAACCGGGAGATCGTCATCGCCCTGCTTGAGCCGACCGGGCTTGATATCGACTGCGCCGTGAACGGGGCGGAGGCCCTGCGCATGTTCAGCGCGGCTTCGGATAAATACTCGATGATTTTTATGGACGTGCAGATGCCGGAAATGGACGGCTACGAGGCGGCGCGCCGTATCCGCGCCCTGGATGTTCCACGGGCCGGGGCGGTTCCCATTATCGCCATGACGGCCAATGTGTTCAGGGAGGATGTTGAGAGATGCCTGGCCGCCGGAATGAACGACCATATAGGTAAGCCTTTGAATTTCGAAGAAGTTTTTGCCAAGCTCAGCAAATATCTTGGCCATGCGGGGCAGTTTGGCATTTACATTTGAGGCGCCTGCCAATGTTACAGCGTACCAGGAATTAGGATCAGTCCCGCTCCTGCTCCGGGAGAACGACTATTTTTTCGATGCGTTCCAGCAAGGCGCCGGGCGGACACAAATCGGGCCTCTCCAGGCCAGGCTCAAGGCTGGTCACAACCGCCCTGCCTATGATGGCCCGGCCCTCGCAGCCGCCCGAGGCGTCTTTGGTGCGCAGCCCCCAGATATTGTGGAAAATCAGCCCCCGGCCCTGGTACTCCCCGAGATACAGGGCGATGTGTCCTTTCAGCCAGAGGAGAGTGCGAAAGGGAGGGGCGGCGCGAATAGCCTCTTTTTTCCGCTCGCCGCTCAGGCCGGCGACGGACTGCCCGTGTCCTGCCTGAGCCGCTGAATTGCGGGGCAGATAGACCCCGAAAGGGGCGAACAGATCCCTGGTCAGGGCAGAGCAGTCCCGTCCCCCGTCCAGACTTCCCCAGGTGTAGGCCTGACCCATCATCCCGTTGCCCGTGCGGGCAATGTTCTCGGCGTCAAGACTTAAAGGAACGGGCGCGGCCGCCCCGGCCGGCAAAAAGCAGCGGGCCTTTTCCGCCTTTCCCCCTCCCGACGCCTTTGGGTAATACAGCGAAATCTCCGCTCCACGGCTTCCCCCTCCCGCAATCGGCAACAAGGCGCCAATTCCGCCTTCGATTTCGCCGATGCGTGTTTTATCCAGCAACACCGCCGCCAGAGGCAGGGATTGCCATTCCCGCGCGAACTCTTCGTCCACGCGCGCCACGTCCCGCGCGGGCAGCCAGCCGGTCGCGACCGGGCATTCCGCCAGCGCCCAGGCCCCGTCTTTGGACACGTTGCTTATATAGACCGGGGTGCCGGGCGGCAGAGAGGTATGTTGGAAGTAGTCGAACGGATAGCCCTCGCCCGGCAGATCCGGGCGCAGGTAATAAGGCCGCGCGCTCGGCATGGCGCGCATATCCGTATTGCGTAGCGTGATCGCTGGCCCGGCGTTTTGCCCGAAGGCCGGCTCATTGCCGTTTTCCGCCAGTTCTTGCCAGAGCTTCGCCGGAAACCGCCTGTGTTCGTCAATGTATCCCGGTTCCGGCCGCAGATTGAAATTGCCGCGCAACTGCGCGCGCAAACCCGGGGTGGGCCTGGTCTGCCGCCATGGCCTGTAGAATATTTCTTTCTGGCGCGCGGCGGCGGCGGCCTGTGCGTCAGGCCCGACCAGAGGGCGAAAACCGCCGGCTGCGCCGGCATAGACGTTAAGATCCTGGGGCAGGGTTTCCAGATCCAGGCAGACCGGCCCGGAGTAGCCGCCGCCGGATTTGGCGCAGGCGCAGAGAAGTAAAGACAGGGAAAGGGCCAGGAAGCGGGGCGAGGACAAAAGCGCAAGCGCGCGCGCAAGGGAGGAAGGAGTTTTCCGGTTCACAAGCCGCCTCCCTGTTCCGCCCCCAGGCGCCTGTCCAGCCAACTGTAACGCCTGTGCATGCGGTTGTTGCCCACAGCCATGTGCATGGCCCGCGGCGACCCTACCAGCACCACGAGCCGTTTGCCCCTGGTCACTCCTGTGTAAAGCAGGTTGCGTTGCAGGAGCATGTAGTGTTCGGTCAGCACCGGGATGACGACGGCCGGGTACTCCGACCCCTGGGACTTGTGGACACTGACGGCGTAGGCCATGCTTATCTCGTCCAGTTCCTCGTAAGAATAAAGGATGTTCTTGTCCTCATAGCGCACCACAAGCTCCCGGTCTTCTTCGTTTATCAGGCGGATTCTGCCAATATCTCCGTTAAAGACGTCCTTGTCGTAGTTGTTTCTGGTCTGCATGACCTTGTCGCCCAGATAAAAGCTGCGCGCCCCGCGTTTTATGCACTGCTCCCGGCTGTTCAGGGCCGCCTGCAGGCGGACGTTCAGCTCTTCAACCCCGGTCGCGCCCTTGTGCATTGGGGAAAGAACCTGTATCTCGTCCACCGGATCGAAGCGGAATTTGTTGGGGATGCGCTCGCGCACCAGTTCAATGATCAGATCCGCCGCTTCGGCGGGGTTGTCGCGCCGGATGAAATAAAAGTCCGAGGACGCGCTGCTGTTGCTGCGCAAAGGCGGAACTTCGCCGCGATTTATGAGGTGCGCGTTGACTATTATATCGCTTTCCGCCGCTTGCCGGAAAATTTCCGTCAAGCGCACGATTTTTGCCGCCCCGGATTTCATTATATCCCCGAGTACGTTCCCCGGGCCCACCGAGGGAAGCTGGTTCACGTCTCCGGCCAGGACCAGGGTGCTGCCCAGGGGCAGGGCTTTGGCCAGATGGAACGTGAGCATGGTGTCCAGCATGGAGGCTTCGTCAATGACCAGAAGACCGCAGGCCAGGGGATGGTCTTCGTTGCGGGCGAAGCCGTCTTCGCGAGGACTGTATTCGAGAAGCCTGTGGATGGTTTTGGCGTCTTTTTCCGTTGCTTCGGCCATACGCCGGGCGGCCCGGCCGGTGGGGGCGGCCAGGAGCACTTTGGCGCCCCTTTTTTCATAGAGTTTTATGATGGCGTTGATGACCGTGGTTTTGCCCGTCCCGGGGCCGCCGGTGATCACCAGCAGCTTGTCCGAAAGCGCGGCGCGCGCTGCCTTGATCTGTTCGTCAGCCAGTTCCAGAGGCAACATGCTTAACACCCCTGCCAGCAAGACCTCCGGATCGGGGAAATGCACCGATTTTGGAGAATTCAGCATACGCCGTAAATAGTGGGCGATGTTTTTTTCATAATGATAATAGCGGGTGAGGTACACGCCGAAATACGGCCGCCCCAGGTCTTCGGACAATTCGTCTATGACGACGCGCTGCTCTTCGGCGAGCGCGCGCAGGGCCTCGCGCACGGTTTGCGTTTCCACGCGCAATTCATCGGAACATTTGTGTACCAGCTCCTCAAGGGGAAAAAAGACATGTCCTTCGTCGCCGAGCTTGCGCAGCAGGTAGAGCAGTCCGGCTTCAGCGCGCAGACTCCCGCCCGGATCAAAGCCCAGTTTCAGGGCTATGGCGTCGGCGGTGACAAAGCCTATGCCCTGGATGTCCATGGCCAGCCGATAGGGGTTCTCTTTCACTACGCCCAAAGCGCCCGTTCCGTATTCCTTGAAGATGCGCACGGCGTAAGCCGCTGATATGCCGTGCGGCTGCAAAAACATAATAAGATCCCTGAGTCCCCTGTGCTCGGCCCAGGCGGTTTTTATTCCTTCAAGCTTGCGCCGGGAGATCCCCTTGATCTGCGTCAGCAGCTCCGGCTCCTCGTCCAGCACACGAAAGGCGTCCTGACCGAATTTGTCTACAATGCGCTTGGCCATGCGCGGACCGACCCCCTTGATCAGCCCCGAGCCAAGGTAGTGCATGATCCCGTCAATGTCCGCCGGAAGCAGGCTCTCGAAACTCGTCATTTTGAATTGGCGCCCGAAACGCTGGTCGTTTACCCAGACCCCGGTTACGCTCAAGGCCGCCCCGGGCTGGGGCGAGGGTATCTCGCCCACCACGGTGACCGGGTCGGCCAGACTTTGCAGTTTGAGACGCAGTACGGTCCAGTAGTTTTCCTCATTGTGGAAAACAACTCGATCCACCGTGCCGCGCAACGTGCGAAGCGCGTCTTCGTCAGGAGAGGGTTGCGTGTTCATCAGTTCTGTTTCTTAGCTCCCTTGCGCGCATCCAGTCAATGCGCCCCGCTATCGCCTCCGCAAGTTCCTTGAGTCCCGTTCCCGCGCGCGCCGATATGAAATAGGCGCCGGGGTGCGCCCGCTCCAGGTCCTGAAGAGCCTGACGCGTCAGGTGTTTGGGCGCCTGTGCGCCCTCCGGCGCATATTCTTCGGCAAAGGCGTCTATTTTGTTCAACGCCAAAAGCCTTGGCGTTTTATCCAGGCCGAGCTGTTCCAGAATTTCCTCAACCGCCCCAAGCTGCATTTCAAGTTCCGGGTGCGAGGCGTCAAGCACATGCAAAAGCAGTTCCGCTTCTTCCAGTTCCTCCAGCGTGGCCTGAAAGGCTTCCGTCAGTTCGCGCGGCAGGCTGCGCATAAAACCCACGGTGTCTGTCAGGACGACTTCACGCTCCTCGGGAAAGCGCAAGCGCCGGGCGGCCGGGTCCAAAGTCGCGAAAAGACGGTTTTCCGTTTCGGCCGCGGCCCCGGTCAGGGCGTTCAGCAGCGTGCTTTTCCCGGCGTTGGTGTAGCCGACGAGCGCGACGACGGGCAGACTGTTTTTGGCGCGTCGGGCTCTGGCATAGGCGCGTTGTCTGCGTAAAATTTTTAAGGCCGACTTGATGCTGGTCACCCTTTCCCTGAGGCGGCGGCGGTCGGTTTCCAGTTTGCTTTCGCCCGGACCCCTGCCGCCGATGCCCCCCGCCAGACGGTCCAGAGCGCGGCTTTTTCCGACCAGTCGCGGCAGCATGTACTGGAGCTGCGCCAGTTCGACCTGCAGTTTACCGGTCCGGCTGCGCGCCCTTTGCGCGAAAATATCCAGAATGAGCTGTGTCCGATCCAGGACCCTGCGTTCTGTGATCTCGGTCAGGTTGCCCAACTGGGCCGGCGTGAGCTCGGCGTCAAAAATGATCAGGCCGGCGTTGCTTCGTAAAGCCTGAATCTCAAGTTCCGCCAGTTTTCCCTTTCCCAGAATGAAACGGGGGTTTATCCGGTTCACCCTCTGCACCAGCACGCCCTTGACCTGGACTCTGGCGGAGCGCGCCAGTTCCGCAAGTTCTTTCAGGCCGGATTCCATTTCCTCCCTGGGTTTTGTGGACACGCTTACCAGGATGGCCATGTTTTCCGGCCCTGTGTCCGCCGCGACGCCTTTCCGGCAAATACCGCTTATCCGATCGGAGAAAGGGTCGTGGTGCCAAGTTGCATCCAAACGTGGTTGAATGCAAGACGCCAAAGTTGTTGAAAAACAGACGAAGTCTGATTTTTCAACAACTTGTGGGCGGCGGCTTTGCCTGCTCCATCCCAATTCGCTGTCTGTCGAAAGCAAATTGATATGATGCGCCGGCGCGGCGGGATCTGTCGCCTGTTTTGCGAAGCCGCCCCGCGAACCTTTGCGCTTGTGCCGCGCAAAAGCGCCGATCTCCGTGAAGTCGCGGGCCAGTTCCGCTTCTATCGCCAGGGCTTCCGCGACGAAGTCCGCATCCGGCTGATCCCACGGCGTCGGCGGGTATAGCCTGTAAGGGGAATTACCGGGATTCGGCGGCAGCAGGTGCGCGCGTTGCAGGCGCACCGGGTCGCCTTTTTCATCCACGCACAAAACCGCCATGGCGTCCAGCCGCAGGAAAAGCAGGTCCATCAGGTCTTCCTGGGACAGAAGGTCGGCGTTCAGGTGGGTATGCAGAAAACGCAGGCCGCGCAAGCGATCCGCGCCTTCCCGGGCGCGGGCGAGTTGGGGGATCAGGATGCGCGCGGCATCCCCGACAAGGACCATGCGCGGGTGCCCCTGCCGGTCTATGAGCAGACCTATTTGCCGTCCGCTTTGTCTTGACAGCCTGGAAAGCTCGCGCGCCTGCTCCAGGCTGTAGCCGGCGGACGGAAAGCGCCGCGCGTACAGGCGGAGCATGGCCCTGATCAGGCTTGGCTTAAGCCCCTGGGTATTTCCTTCCAGTTTGGCGATGGCGTTTTCCTGTTATTTTGCGCGCTCGCCGCCGCTTGCGGACAGATAGGCGGCGATTTCCGCGTCATAAGCGGACGTGGCCGAAAAAACCCGCACGGCGCACTCCCTGCGCAGGTCAAGCGGCGCTTTCATGGAGCCGGTCGCAAGAATTCGCATTATCCGCGGATAGAGCGAGGGCGAATCCACCGCCAGCACGGAGCGGTAATTCTTTGCCGCCGCCCGCAGCAGGCAGGGGCCGCCGATATCGATCTCTTCCACGGCCGCGTCCGCCGGGAGGTTGTTTTCCGCCGCCAGAGAAAAATTATACAGATTGACGCACACAAGATCAAAGGGCGGGACTCCGAGGTGTTCAAGGCTTTGCATGTGCGCGGTCTTGTCCTTGTCCGCGAGGACCCCGGCATAAATGTACGGGTGAAGGGTTTTTACCCGTCCGTCCAGGATTTCCGGAAAACCTGTGAGGGCGTTTACCTCCAGCACCGTTATGCCCGCTTTTTGCAGCAAGCCTGCCGTGCCGCCTGTGGAAACGATTTCCACCCCGTTGTGAGCGAGAAAGGCGGCAAATTCGTGAAGCCCGCTTTTGTCGGTCACGCTCAGGATGGCTCTTCTGATGGGCAGCAATTCCATGGTGTTTTCTCTTTTCCTACCAAGTTGCGTTATCCCTTTTCCGCGTCTCGTACCAGAGACAAAAGTCCAGGATGGCTCGATATTTTTCCTGGCCGCTGACCAGACCCAGGGCAAATTCTTCCACCGCCCGCCTGTCCTCTACAAAGCCGGCCTCTCTGTTTTTCCCGCAAAAAAAGGCCTCCGCAAGCTGCCTTGCGGTCAGGCCGGTGTCTTCAGTGCGCAGATCAGGCGGTTCTTTGGGAGGGGCGAAAGGGTCCCATTCCGCATAGCCCAAGCGGTCCACAAACTTTTTCTGCCTAGGGGACAGACGCTCATAGATGCAACGTTTCTGTTCCGAGTGCCTTTCAGTGGAGAACGCTTCATCAGCCGTATTTTCAGATTGGCGATTTTTTTCCATGTACCGCGCGGGTTATTCGCATTCCGGATACAAATTGTTCCAATTTTATCCGGAAATCGGCCTTGCGGCCGGTGTTTACTGATTTCTGCGGAAATCAGCAACATGGCGCATTTTATTTGGAATCCGAATTACAGGTCAGGAGCAGCCGACGACCTCAGGATGCGCCCCGGAGCGTGTTATCGCCGCAAGCGGACACGCTCTGGGAACCCGTCATACCAAGTCGCATTCAAACGAGTTTGAATGCAAGACTCCAAAGTTTTTGAAAAACAGGCGAAGTCTGATTTTCAAAAATTTACGGGCGGCGGTTTTCCTCCGCCATCCCAATTCGCTTTCTATCGAAAGCGAATTGGGATCAAAAGGACGCGGAAATATAACATGCGGAGCGCAAAGCGGGCGGCGCCGTCTCAGGCTTCTTCCACGCAGACGGCGCCGGCTTCGCATGCCTCCACACAGGATTCACAGCCAAGACACTCATCCATGTTCATGGGTACGGATTTACCCTCTTGCAGTTCATAAACCTCTACCGGGCAAATGTCCACGCATTCGCTGCAACCGGTGCATTTGTCGCTATCGACCGTTACGTTCCAAGACATATTTTCCTCCACTGGCGTTATGGGGTAACTTAATACCCGCGTTTACTGATATCCGCATTGAAAAGTAAACCTTTCCCTGCGGAGGATCGTCAGCCGAAAACGCGGTTTTCGGCTGACTTGCGCCACTTCGCGGCGACAGCGGCCGCCGGGCCGCTGTTCAGATTTCCATGAGCAAATCTGTATATGCAGATTTTGAGTTCGGGCAGGGCGGACGCCGCGGTTTGCAGGCACGGCGCGGCTATACGGCTCAATAGCCGCGACCCCATGGCCTGTCAAGTAAATTTTTTATTGTAAATTTTTTATTGTCCTCTGCATGTCCGTAGGATAGTATGGAATTCGCTTTCCCCCCTGTTTTTGCGGATTTGCCATGTCCTTGCCCGACGATTTGCAGAGTGAGTGTGTCCTGATTCGCGACCCGTCGGCCTTCCGCAGTTTCGACCTCGAAGCCGCAGCCGCGCGTCGTCTGGATTCCCTGTTGAAGCCCCCCGGCAGCCTCGGGCGTCTGGAGGAAATCGCCAGGGCTCTGTATGTGATTCAGGGCTCTGCGCCCTTGCGCGTCAGGCCCGCGCGCGTTTATGTAATCTGCGCGGATCACGGGGTGGTGGATCAGGGCGTCAGCTCTCAGCCCAGGGAGGTGACTGCTGTGCTCATGCGCGGATTTCTCGCGGACGGGCTTGGCATAAACTGCCTCTGCCGTTCGGTGAACGCGCAGGCCTTGCTTGTGGACGCGGGCTGCGCGGCTTTTATGCCCGAGCATCCGCGGCTGATCAGGGCAAACATTGCTCCGGGCACAGCGGATATGTCTCTGGGGCCGGCCATGAGCGTGGAGCAATGCCTTGACGCCCTGCGGCTGGGCGTGAAGCTGGCTGCGCAGGCGCATCAGGATGGAGTGCGCGCGCTTGGCACCGGGGAGATAGGCATAGGCAACTCCACTGCCGCGACCGCGCTTTTTTGCGCCTGCCTCGGCTTTGCTCCGGAGGAGATATGCGGGATGGGCGCCGGTTGTCCGCCGGGCGGGATTGAGCATAAGAGCGCTGTTATCCGCAAAGCGCTTCAGCGAAATGAGGGGGCCGTCCGGGACGAGGACCCTCTCGCCGCCCTGTCGGCTTTCGGCGGCTTCGAGATCATCGCCCTGGCCGGGCTGATTATAGGCGCGGCCGCGCGCTCAATCCCGGTAATGGTGGACGGTTTCATTTCTACCGCCGCCTATGTGGCGGCCTGCCGCCTTGCTCCGGCGGCGCGCTTTTATTGCTTTTTCAGCCACACCTCGGCGGAGGCCGGGCACGTCAAAATTTTGCGCGGACTGGGCGTCAAGCCCTTTTTTGAATTGGGCATGCGCCTGGGCGAAGGGACAGGCGCGGCCCTGGGCTTCACCCTGCTGGATGGGGCGGCTTCCGTTTTTAATGATATGCTGACCCTTGACGGCGCCGGAGTGGTCATTCCGAACTCTTGATACCCGCATTGAAAAGTAAACTTTTCCCTACGGAAGATGGTCAGCCGAAAACGCGGTTTTCGGCTGGCCTGTGCCGCTTCGCGTCATCAATTCCGAAGCCGGTCGGCAAAAGGCGTTTCCCCTTCCCCATCGCAGAGAAGAACGCTGTGTCTGGCCTTTTCCAGCAGTTCCCGGCAGGACTGGGAAATGGCCCGTCCTTCCCTGTAGAGTTCCACGCTTCTCTCCAGAGCTAACTCCGGATTTTCCAGTTCGCGCACAATTTCTTCCAGCCGCCGCATGCGCTCTTCAAAGCCCGGCTCTTCCCCGCCCTGTTCCGTACTCATCAAAAATTCCTTTATGGTCTGATTTGGATTCCAGATTTCACACTTGGAATGCTGAGGAAACGCCGAGTTAATCGGGGCTCCGCCCCGAACCCCGCCGGGGGAAATGATTTCCCCCGGACCCCCTCAGCTGTAACCATCTGAAATATCAACCGGGGGTCAGGGGAATCATTCCCCTGCCGAGGGAGTGTGAGGAGGTAAAGCCTCCTCACTGGAAATCAGTGTTTCCATAATAATCGGCGTCAGCAGATTCGCGGCAGCTGTTCGCCTTCCAGCATGGAAAGCAGGCGCAGTCCGCCCGGAAGCGTCCGCAACAAGGTCTGTCCCGGCCGGGTTTTGGGGCCGGGGGCTTCGATTTCCCCGATACGCGCCGCTAAACGTCCCTCCGGAAAAGCGCGCATCACTTCAAGCGCGGTCCGGGCCTTGTCCGCGGGCAGAACGCAGATCAGCTTGCCCTCGTTGGCTAGATAGAGGGGATCGAGGCCGAGCAGGGAACAGGCGGCGTTCACCTCCGCGCGCACCGGGATGTCCTCTTCGCGTACCAGACAGACGACCCCGGACTGGGCGGCGATCTCGCACAGGGCCGTTGCCAGCCCCCCCCTGGTGGGGTCGCGCAGCGCATGGATGTCTCCGACTTCGCGGATCAGGGCTTCCACCATATGGTTCAAGGACGCGCAGTCGCTGCGCAGGTCTGGAAACCCCTGCATCTTTTCCCGTCCGGAAAGTATGGCCAGACCGTGTTCCCCCACCTCCCCGGAGAGGAGCAGGGCGTCGCCGGCAAGCGCCCGCGCCCCGGAGGGAGGGGGATCGATCAGGATGCGGCCGATGCCGGTGCTGACTATGAAAATTTTGTCGGCCGCGCCGCGCGGCACCACTTTGGTATCCCCGGTCGCGATTACGACCCCGGCCGCGCGCGCGGCCTCGCCCATGCTTTTTGCCACGCGCTCGAGCAGGGCCAGGGACAGTCCTTCTTCCAGGATGAAGGCGCAACTCAGATAAAGGGGTTTCGCCCCGAGCATGGACACGTCGTTGACCGTGCCGTGCACGGCGAGGCAGCCTATGTCCCCGCCCGGAAACTCCACCGGATCCACGGTATAGCCGTCCGTGCTCATGGACAGCGCGCCGAAGACGGGGTCAAGGCGGGCCGCGTCGTCCATGGCGTCAAGCGCCGGGTTGGAAAAATGACGCAGGAACACTTCGCGAATCAGGCGTTGCGACGCCCGGCCTCCGCTGCCGTGATCCAGAAGTACCCGTTCCTCGTCCATCTACAATCTCCCGTGCCGGCTTGCCCAAAATTCCTTTATCGCCCGAACGCTTTTCCTTGCATCTTCTTCCTCGTCACCAATTCCGCCACCGGCAACGGGTTCATCAGGCCTTGCGGCGGCATTGATGAAGAGATTGCCTACTCAGCCACGCCGCTTACGATTGTCGGCTGCGACCGCTGAAGCATGCGCGGGATGCATCAACAGCATTTGCGCTAGTGTTTACTTGCAAAAGTAAACACTACAAAACCCGAAGGGTTTTGCGCCGCCGTAGGCGGCGTAAGTCGGCGGAAAACCACGTTTTTCCGCCGGCGATCCTGCAAAAATAACCATAAAAAATATGTTCGTTATTTTTGC
>JAISZH010000149.1 GCA_031269345.1 Desulfovibrio sp.
GGCCGGGGCCACTTTCTACATAATCGGCGGCTGATGGGGATGCGGGGCGCGGCGCGGGCTGGTCCGGCGAAGTTCCCGTGCAGGGCGAGCCAGACGCAGGGGTCGCTCGTGTAAACCACCCTGTGTTTCACGCCTTTGGGCAGAAACAGGCCGTCACCTCTGGAAAGCCGGATTACAGAGCCGTCCGCGCCGGCGATTTCCGCCTCCCCGTCCAGCACGAGTACCCATTCGTCCACGGTCTGATCATACCAGAAGCCTTCCGGGGAAGTCTGGCCTCTGGAGATGATGCGCTCAAGCCGGACTCCGCCGCCGCGCAGCAGGGTTTCAAAGAATTCTTCCCCCTCCGGGCGGGCCTCGGCCGGAAGGACGAGGAGATTTTTTTTCTCCTGGACCGCCCGTAGCGGGCGCTTTGCGCCATCCGGCCGGGTCATGTCCCTCGCTCCCGGTCCGCGCGCGCGGCTTTTGCGACAGGCTTGACCCCGAGCTTCTCCAGTTCCGCCAGGGCATGGCGGATGAGGAGGGGCAGGGCGGCCGCGCAGGTCTCGCTCAGGCGATCCGTCATCTGCCCGTAGTCCTGCGGCTCCATGCCAATGACTACGGCCTCCGGCCTTCTTCCGATCATCCCGCAACTTATCAGGGTGTCAACCAAATCCACCTGATGCTGGGAATCGTGGAATCCCAGGCTCTTGCGCAGAGCCTCGTCTTCCAGGCGGTAGAGGCTGCCGGGGGCGCCTCCGCCCAGAACCGCGTCCAGAATGAGGATGAACTCATGTTCCAGCAACGCGGCCATGAGGAGCTTGCCCATGACGCCTCCGTCAAGCAGGGCGACGTTCTCCGGAAAATCGTAGCGCTCTTCCAGAAAACGCAGGGCATGCACTCCCACTCCCTCGTCGCCGTAAAGAATGTTCCCGACCCCCAAAACCAGGATGCTTTTCATCTGAGCTTCCTTTACGGTTTGAGACCCCGCCCAGGCGCAAGACGCATGGGGCTGAAGGCCATGCTGCCTTCTTGGTCAGGGAAGAGCTGCCGGGAAAGTATGTCGGCCCATCCCCGGCGTCAAGCGTGAATTTCCCTTAAGGGACAGGCATAAGACCATAAAGGAAATTTGACAACTTGCAGGCGTGCGCGTTGAAAAGCGGATTTTTAAATGCGGGCTTGACATTCAACGTGTTTTTGCTATCTTGCCACCCAGAGTTGTGCGCTGTTGCTATATTGTTATACTACATTATTATTATACTTTTTGTTATGTTTTCTGTTATGTTCACTGTTATATTTTTTATGTTTTTGCTTTGACGGAGGATGGGCGGTACGCGGCTTTTAAAGCCGCGCATATATAAAAATCACGCATCAGGAGGTATGTGCATGAGTCAGACGTCCAAGGATATTGTTGTCGACGATGGCAAGGCCAAATGGTCGGACCTGTGGAAAAAGGAGGATTACTGGGCCATCTGGCTCGGTTTCGCCGTGATTTTATTCGGCTATATCATCTTTATCGCCCAGGGGCCGGCTTCCTTTCGGGAGACAGTGGACAAGTCCAACCGGATCATGGCAACGGAATCCGCGAAAAACAGCCTTTTCAAAACCATTGAGTACCTGACCGCGCAGGATGCCAAAAAGAAGCTGCGCTCCCGCGACAGCGAGGCCGGCAAGTCCGTTTCCTGGTTTTTGCGCAGGCCCGGACGCTGGAGCAGCAATCCAGCCGCTGCTTTTTTCGTCTCCGGGGACACGGTAGCGGCCGACAATGAAAAGGCCAAACCGGCGGCCGCCGCGGCCAAGGCGAAGCTTGACGACGCATTGAAGGACGCGAAGACGGCCCAGCAGGCGGCCGCGGACGCGGGCTTTGCGAACACCGAATTGAACACCGCCGCCGAAGCGAAAATAGCCGCCTGGCGTAAAGCCCAGGGCGCTTCAAGCAAGGCCGCGGCAGCGGCGTCGAAAAAGCCGGTCAACCTTATTCCCTCTCTCCTGAGCGCTTTGGTGGGAGGGATCATTTTCTTCGGGATCGGCAACTGCTTCATGGGCCGGAATCTGGGCAGGTTCGCCCTGGGTTTCGCCGGCGTCTTCGTGGCGGCCGTGCTGGCGTTCATGATGGGCGCGCAGTCGACCATGCATACCTACGGCATAGGCGCCGAAGCCTGGGCCATTATCATAGGCATGTTGATCGCCAATACGGTGGGAACGCCGGACTTCATCAAACCGGCCCTCCAGACGGAGTTTTACATCAAAACCGGTCTTGTCTGCCTCGGCGCGGAAGTGCTGATGGACAAAATCGTGGCGATCGGCGTTCCCGGCATTTTCGTGGCCTGGGTGGTGACGCCCATCGTGCTCGTCGTGACTTTCATTTTCGGCCAGAAAGTGCTGAAAATCCCCTCAAAAACGCTGAACATCACGATCTCCGCCGACATGAGCGTGTGCGGCACCTCGGCGGCTATTGCGACGGCCGCCGCCTGCCGGGCCAAAAAGGAGGAACTCACCCTGGCCCTCGGCATTTCGCTGATCTTTACGGCCATCATGATGGTCGCCATGCCGGCGCTTATCAAGGCCTTGGGCATGCCTGACGTGCTTGGCGGCGCCTGGATCGGCGGCACGGTCGACTCCACCGGCGCGGTTGCGGCCGCCGGAGCTTTCATAAGTGATACGGCCATGTACGTGGCCGCCACCATCAAGATGATCCAGAACGTGCTTATCGGCGTGACCGCTTTCGGCGTGGCGGTGTACTGGACCACCAAGGTGGAGCCCGAGGAAATGGGAATGTCCGGGCGCAAGGTCAGCATGATGGAAATCTGGAACCGTTTCCCCAAGTTCGTTATCGGTTTCCTCCTCGCCTCCTTTTTCTGCTCCACTGTCAGCGGCGGCCTCGGCACCGACATGTCCAGCGCCCTGGTCGGGCAGGGCCTCGTGGGCGGACTGACCTCGCCCATGCGCAGCTGGTGCTTCGCCCTGGCCTTCACGTCCATCGGCCTGAGCACCAATTTCCGGGA
>JAISZH010000065.1 GCA_031269345.1 Desulfovibrio sp.
ATTATATCCTTGAGGCCTATAGCGCCAAAGAATTCAAATTCGGCATCGACTACGTCATTCCGAAACCGCTTGATCTGCGCCTGATCGAATGGGTAGCGGGAGCGGTGGCCGAAGCCGCCGTAAAGACCGGCGCCGCCCGCAAAAACGTGAATATGGCCACCTACCGTGACGAACTTAGGAATCGCCTTGAAAAGTCTCGCGCCCGTATGGAAAACATCGTGGCGTCTTACGGCTGGTGACGCCGTCGCCGGGAAAAGGTGCCGCCGTCTTTCATGAAAACCAAGCAGGCAGCATGGGCCTTCAGGCCCATGCTGCCTGCGCCCGGGCGGGGTCCAAACCCCGCCCAGGCTTCCGCCCGTACGGATACCCCGCCCTTCAGGGCGGGGTCGGGCAATCCGGCCTGAAGGCCGGGGGGTCAAACCGTAAAGGAAGCTCAGATGAAATTACCCGTCTGGCTGAAGACATTGCCGGCGGTTTCATGGTGACGGCCCCATCGGAAAAAGATTTTCGCCATCCCGAAAGCGGAGTTCCAGGCGTATATTGACTCCAGGTTGACGAAGGCCCGCAACACTCTCGTTGCTCCTGAGCCATATACGCGGAAAATGTGAAGGGTATTTTTGAAGAACAGCTGTGGAGCTTTTCCGGGAGTATGCATGAATATTCATGAATATCAAGCAAAAGAGTTGCTTAGAGCCTATGAGGTACCCGTGCCCGAAGGCAGGGTGGCTGATACCGTGGAAGGCGCGGTCACGGCGGCAAAAGAACTGCCTGGCCCCCTTTGGGTGGTCAAAGCCCAGATCCATGCGGGCGGACGTGGGAAAGGCGGCGGCGTCAAAGTTTGCCGGGACGCGCGGGAGGTGAAAAATGCGTCCGAAACCATTCTCGGTATGCGGCTGATTACTCGCCAAACCGGCCCAGCCGGGCGGAAAGTGAGGAAAGTCTGGATCGAGCAGGGCACGGACATCGACCGGGAACTCTATCTGGCTGTCGTGCTGGATCGTGGCGCGGAATGCCTTACCGTCGTGGCATCTCCCGACGGCGGTATGGATATTGAGGAAGTGGCGGAAAAACACCCCGAGCGGATTTTCATCCGCAGGCTGGGCGGCGCGCACCATATCTGGCCTTTTCAGGCGCGTCAGTTGCTTTTCGGCTGTGGCCTGCATCAGCGCCAGATCGACCGGGGTGTCGCGCTTATTACAAATCTTGTACGCCTCTGTGTCGAAAAAGACGCAACCCAGGTTGAAATCAATCCCCTGGCTCTCGACAAGCAGGGCGCCCTTCTGGCCCTTGACGCAAAAATGAATTTCGACGAGAGCGCGCTGAAGCGTCACCCGGATATTGCCGCTCTGGACGATCCAGATGAACGCGACCCTCTTGAGCGTATGGCGGCGGAAATCGGCCTCAATTATGTGCGCCTTGACGGATATGTCGGTACTATGGTCAACGGCGCCGGTCTCGCCATGGCGACCATGGACGCCATCAAACAAGCCGGGGCGGAGCCGGCCAACTTTTTGGATGTGGGCGGTGGGGCCAATGTTGAAATGATCCGCAAGGGGTTTGAGCTTATGTTGTCCGATCCGGGCGTCCGGGGAATTTTCGTCAATATTTTCGGCGGCATCGTCCGTTGCGACATGGTTGCCGAAGGCGTCATCCAGGCGGCGAAAAGTCTTGGACTCAAGCTGCCTCTTGTCATCCGCATGGAAGGTACCAATGCCGAAGAAGCGCGGAAATTGCTCAAAGAAAGCGGTCTCGACCTTTTTGGCGCGTCAGGCATGGCGGAAGCCGCCCGCAGGATTGCCGAACTGACAAAGGAGGACCGGTAATGAGCATTCTGATCGACGAAAACACCCGGCTGCTTGTCCAGGGGCTTACAGGCCGGGAAGGGATGTTCCACAGCAAACAGATGATAGATTACGGCACCAATGTCGTTGCCGGCGTCACGCCCGGCAAGGGCGGGCAGAAAGCGCTCGGCGTGCCTGTCTTTGATACCGTTGCGCAGGCCGTGGAAAAAACCGGGGCCAACGCCAGCGTGATTTTCGTCCCCTCCGCCGCTTCCGCCGACAGCGCCTGTGAAGCGGCGGATGCCGGAATACCG
Source organism: Desulfovibrio sp. (assembly GCA_031269345.1). GTDB lineage: Bacteria > Desulfobacterota > Desulfovibrionia > Desulfovibrionales > Desulfovibrionaceae > Frigididesulfovibrio. Next base: position 2,096 of record JAISZH010000065.1, read on the forward strand.
CTGATCGTTATCATTACCGAACATATTCCCGTGCTGGATATGGTCCGTTGTAAATCCTTTCTTGCCGGTAGGGGCGCCATGCTCATCGGACCGAACTGCCCCGGGATCATCAGTCCGGGGAAATGCAAAATCGGCATCCAGCCGGGCTATATCCACAAGAAAGGCCCGGTCGGCCTTGTCAGCCGCTCCGGAACGCTGACTTACGAAGCCGTACATCAGCTCAGCGCGAACGACATCGGACAAAGCACCTGCATCGGCATGGGAGGCGACCCGGTGCCGGGTCTCACGTATATCGACTTTCTCAAGCTCTTCCGCGACGATCCGGAAACAGAAGCGGTTTGTCTGATTGGTGAAATCGGCGGAGACAATGAAGAAAAGGCTGCCGCGTATATCAGGGAAACCCGCTATCCCAAACCCGTATTCGGATTCATCGCGGGTATGACAGCCCCTCCCGGCAGGCGCATGGGACATGCGGGGGCGATAATCAGCGGTTCCAAAGGAAGAGGAGAAGACAAAGCCGCCGCCATGCGCGCTGCCGGCATAACGGTGATTAAGGAGCTTGGACGCATCGGCGAGGTCATGGCGGCCGATCTCAAGCGCTAGAGCGATTTCACTTTGAACTTGCTCTGGCGGCCGCGAGAGCGGACGCCCGCCGCGAAGGGTAAACGCAATTTATGAACGTTGATAATGGCATTATACCTGAAAGACGGGAAGGGAGGGCGTTGCGCCGGGCCATATGGCGTGGTAGGTCAGGACGAGCATGGTCACGCCGATGCCGCATTTGATGCAGATGCCGAAAAAGCGCCCAATCATGGCGCCTTTGGCCGAGTTCCAGGCTTCGCCGGCGGAGCGGCCGCGCAGGAGTTCAAAGACATAGCAGCCGCACCATGCTCCGATCAGGGCGCCGAACAGCGCGCCTATGCCGAGAAGGAAGGGCGCGCAGACAACAGCCCCGGCTATGGCCCCGATGATGCCGCCAACGGTTCCGGTGTTGGTGGCCCCGTATTTTTTGGTCCCCCAGGCTTGGGCCAGGAATTCGATCACTTCGCCGATCAGGGCCAGACCGACCAGGGCTATGAAATAAACGGCGTCCATCGCCCCCGGTTGAGGATTGGCGAAACGCCAGATCACGACCAGGATGACCATGATCCAGTTGGCGGGCAGGGTCAGGATGTTGAGCAACAGCACAAGGCCCAGGATCGTCAGGAACAGCCCGGGCAGCAGATATTCCATATTCGCGGCGTCCTTTCTGTTTTCCGGCAGAATAAGACATTTCCCGGCGCTTTTCCATTATTTTTTCAGGGATCGCCGCTGTCTGCCCTGTAGCAGCGCTTCACGGCCGACATCGGCGGCGACACCGTGACCGTTGGTTCAAATTTCGCCCGCCCACGCGCAAAGGCGTGGATTATGGGCGACGGGATATTGTGTGATTTTGCCTCTTCCCCTATCATGGACGCATGAAATTCATCCGCGCCACGCTTTACGCGCTTATTGCGGCGGGTTTGGCCGCCTGCGCCGTGCCCGCGCTCCCTCTTGACGAAGAAAGGGCCAAACCGTCGCCCGCGGTCGGCGATAAGGCCGCGCCGCAGGGAGAGACCGTGGTTTTGCGCCACAAGGTGCGTCTTGAAATACCCGGCCGGGACATCCCCCCATTTGACGGCATCATGCGCATAAACCGCGCGGACAAAACTCTGCGCGTGCTGGGCCTGGGCGGCATGGGACTCACTCTTTTCGACATAAGCGTCACGCCGACGGATGCCCGGGCCGTCCATCTGATCCCGAGACTGGCGGGAGTGCCGGGGCTTGTGGAGAACATCGCCCTTTGCGCGCGCAAGATACTGCCTGAAGCCGGAGGGGAGGGCGTGGGCGGATATGCCGGAGAGGGCTGGAGCGTCAGCCGTTCCGGAGAGCGGCCCTGGCCGCGGGAGGTGGTTTTCCGGAATGAGAAACCGCAATACACGGTGCGGGTGAGATTGCTCGGCATAAGCGAAGACGGGAAGGGCAAGCGTGAAATCGGCGGCCCGGTTCCCGGCGTGCCGTCCGGCTATCCGGGGAAGTGAAGGCGATTCCAAATCCGTCGCCGGGCGTCTCGCTTTAGGCTGACGATCCTGCGTTGAAAAGTTTCCTTTTCACTGCAAAGAGTTGCGGGGCAAAGCAAAGAGTTGCGGGGCAAGGCAAAGAGTTGCGGGGCAAGGCAAAGAGTTGCGGGGCAAATCCTTGCGGAGCATTTCAAGTGTGAAATGCTCGAACGCATATATCAGTATGACAATTTTTATCGCGAACCGGCATCACGTCAGATTTGTTCCGTCTCTTCCAGGACAAGTGTCATGGAAGCGCAATTCTCTTCACCGACAAAAAGGCGGGCGGTTACGCGCAGACCATCCTCCCGCCGCCAAGCTCCCGATCCGGCCCTTGTCCCGGCCTCCACCCTGACCCTGAGCGTTTCGCCGGGCGGGACGGGGCGGAGGAATTTGCATCGCTCGATGAGTCTCACCGGCAAAAGCCTGCCCCTGCCTGCCGTGCAGGCCGCGGCGGTTATCTGGGCTATACCGGGCAGAATCGGCTTATCCGGAAAATGTCCGGAAAAGACCGGGCAACCGGCCGAAAAAAGAAATTCCGCCTCCAGAACGCCGGGGGCGCATTCCCGCACCGGCCCGCGTCCGGCTTCCATAACCGCGGCCACAAGAGATTCCACGCCCGCGCCTCCCTGCCTTGACAAATTTCTGTGTCTGTTTGAGTCGATGCTGAAAAGTCGGAAACGACTTTTCAGAAAGGCGCACCGGCTCCAGGCGCCGCTTCGCGGCGACAGCGGCCGCCGGGCCGCAGTTCAGATGTCCGTGCGGAAATCTGTAATCGGGCTCTGTTCATCCTGTAAAAATTCCCCCGTTCACCGCAATCACCTGCCCGGTTATGTAAGATGCGCCGGGGGAGCAGAGAAAGGCTACCACCGCGGCCACCTCCTCCGGTCTGCCCACGCGCCCCAAGGGGACGTTCGCCGTCATCCTGTCCACGGGCAGCCCGGAAAGCATCTCCGTATCAATGAATCCGGGCGCGACCGCGTTTACCAGCACGCCGCGCTTTGCCACCTCCACGGCCAACGAGCGCGTTGCCCCGATCAGTCCGGCCTTGGCGGCGGAGTAGTTGACCTGCCCGCCCACCCCGGTCTGGCCGGAGGCGGAAGCCATGTTGACTATGCGGCCGGCGCGTTTGCGCAGCATGTGGGGCAGAATCAGGCTGGTCATGTTGTAGAAGCCTTTCAGATGCACATCAACCACGTTCTGCCAGGCCGACTCGTTCATAAGGGCGAAGATGCCGTCTTCGGCAAACCCGGCGTTATTGATCAGGGCGTAGGGGATGGTCCCGGCCGCGAGCAAAGGCTCCAGAGCCTTTTTGCAGGCGGAAAAATCGGCCACGTCAAAGGGCAGGAGCAGACATGAGCCGCCCGCGGCTTCTATCTCTTCCTTAAGCGCCCCGGCCTTCTCATGGCTGGAGCGGTAGTTGATCCAGAGCCCGTAGCCTTCTTCGGCGAGCTTTAAGGCCACAGCCCGGCCTATGCCGCGCGAGGCCCCGGTGACAAGGGCCGTTGGTTCGTTCATCCTGTTTCTCCATCCTTATCGGATATATCCCAGTCCGCGGATTTGCCCGAGAGCGTGCGCGGCAGTTCCCCGCCGAAGCGTATGGCCCGCGGAACCTCCTCCGGGTACAGCTTACGGTGGAGCCATTCCTTGAGTGCCCCGGCCGTTTCCGGGCCGGCAAAGGCGGCGTCGGTCAGAACGACAAAGGCCTTTAGGCGCGTTCCTTCTTCCGGGCGCATCAGACGCACGGCGCATTCCCGCACCTTGGGATGCAGGGACAAAAGATCGGCGACCAGAGAAGGAAAAACATTGCGTCCACCGACCTGCACGGCCGTATCCTTGCGCCGCACCGGCAGAAAATCTCTCCCGCTCAGCCACTCCACCTCGTCCGGCAAGGGTTGCGGTTTGCCGCCCAAGCGTTTGATGCCCCATTCAGGAGCCGTCTCCCGAGCCGCATCCGGGGCGCGGCCGAGAGACACGCGGGAAAAATGCCCAAGCAGGGCATAGGGGCCCCGGCAGTCGCGGCGTATCCCCACAGCGCCGAACTCCGTGGCTCCGTAAATCTCGGTCATGCCGGAGACGATCGCCGGTTCGACCCGCGAAAGCTCTTCGATAAGCTCAGGCGGGCAAGGGGCGGCCGAGGTCACCCCGTGCAGGTCCGGGGGACATGAAAAGGCGGTGTCCCCGGTGCAGGCCCCCAGAACGGATTTCCAGAAAAGAGGAAAGCCCAGCACCATGTCGCCGCTGCGCAGTTCACGGAAAAAATTCGCCGTGGGCAGGGGCGGCATGAACAGGACGGGAATGTCAAGCTCTTTCGGAAGCATCAGGGCAAAGGCGAAGCCGAAGACATGGTGCAAGGGCATTACCGACACCACGCGCCGCCTGTCTGCGAAAAAAGGCGCCAGGGTTTGCGCTTCCTGCTCCAGTTCCTCGACGGTGAAGGGCCAGTGGCGGGGGACACCCGTGCTCCCGGATGTGCTGAAGTTGAAGGTGTGCGGCCTGCCGTCGCACAAGGAGTCAAATACGATGTCCGCCCAGCGCCGGAAATCCGGACAGGCGGAGAGCCTTTCGGCCACGGCGTCCTCAAGTCCGAAAAAGCGCGCCGCGTAACCTGCCGTGTCCTTTCGCCCGGCCGCGCCGTGGCTCGCGAACACCCGGGCCTCGTCCGCAAGATACTGCCCCCTGCTAATGAACAAAAGGATGCTGCGCAGGAGGTTGTAAACGTCTTCCCAGGTCAGCGGCTTGTTCATCTGAGCTTCCTTTACGGTTTGAGACCCCGGCCTTCAGGCCGGAAAACCCGACCCCGCCCTGAAGGGCGGGGTATCAGTGAGGGCGCAAGCTTGCGCGGGGTCCAACCCCCGCTCAAGCGCAAGACGCATGGGCAGGCCCATGCTGCCTTTTTGGTCAAAAATTCCTTTGCGGATTGAAACATGCGGCGCGTTCACAGGATTTGCCGGCCGCGCGCACGATATCGGCAAGCCCGTCGCGTCCAAAATGCGCGCAGACCGTTTCTCCGCCGGGAAAGTCTCCTGCCTGCGCGAAAAAAACAGCCAGATTAAAGGCCTGGGCTATGGGAATGTTGCCGTAGGCGGGCAAAGCGCGGATCGCGCCCGGCAGGGCTGCCCATTCCAGAGGAACACGCCCGGAAGCAAAAAAAACCGCCTGGGGCAGAACCGGGAAATCCGCATGGCCGACGCCCAGTTCGACGCGCCCTATCTCACCGTAGCACTTGCCCTTGTCCCGGTCTTCCAGACAGAAAAACACCGCGCCCTCGCCCAGAGGAACGCGGGTATGGGCGCCTGAAGCGCGCGCTGCCTTGCGAGCGGAAAGGCGGGCGCTGGTCTCCTCCAGAAACGGGGTGAGTTCGTCCACGGCCCCGAACAGCACCCGCTTTGCCCGGCCCTCGCGCAGCCATTGCCGCGCGATCACAAGGGCCGGCGCCACGGGATTGTCCCACTGGCAGACCGTGGCGCATGGCCCGGTCAGGCCGAGGCGCATGGCCAGCGTCGCCGCCGGAATGTTTTGCACGGAGTGGGAAAAAGCCAGCGGCGACGCCATAGTTTCCCCGTACTCAAGCAGGGAATCGAGAAAATCAAAGGTCGGAGAGGCCGGTCCGTAACCGCTGGCCACGACTATGGCCGTTTCTCCGTCGGAAAAATCGCTCCCGCCCTCGTCTTGCGCGTCTTCTACGGCCTTGAGGACGGCAAGCAGGGCCATGCGCGTGAAATGATCCGTCTGGCGCAGGGAGCGCGCCGGCAAAAGTCCGGTCAGGCCGGTAGTGTCCGCGCGCGCCGCCCTGTCGCCGGCAAATTCGGAAGCAGGCAAAACGGCGAAGGCGGACAGCAGATCCCGCGTTCCCGTTCCGAAGCTTCCGAGGCAGGCCATGCCGGTCACATTCATCTGAGCTTCCTTTACGGTTTGAGCCCCCGGCCTTCAGGCCGGATAGCCCGACCCCGCCCTGAAGGGCGGGGTATCCTTACGGGCGGAAGCTTGGGCGGGGTCCAAACCCCGCCCAAGCGCAAGACGCATGGGCCTGAAGGCCCATGCTA
>JAISZH010000070.1 GCA_031269345.1 Desulfovibrio sp.
AGGTAACGCTTGAGATTCACGCCTGCCTGCAAGACGGAGCAACGGAGAAAACCATCCGGGACATCACGGAGAACTGCCGGACTTTGCGGTTTGATGCTTTTGGATTTGAGGAAGAATAAGAGGCCCCGGGCGCAGGCCGGGGCCTCGGACGCTTAATCCCTTTCTACCAGCAGAGCGACGCCCTGTCCGCCGCCTATGCACAGCGTGGCCAGACCGCGCTTCGCATTGCGCGCTTCCATGCCATAAAGCAGAGTAACCAGAATGCGCGCGCCGCTTGCCCCTATGGGATGACCCAGAGCCACCGCCCCGCCGCTGACGTTGACCTTGGCCGGGTCTAACCCCAGGGTGCGCACAACGGCAACGCTCTGGGCAGCAAAGGCCTCATTGGCCTCAATAAGATCCAGGTCGTCGATTTTCCAGCCGGCCTTTTTCAGGGCACTGCGGGTTGCATTCACAGGCCCGATACCCATGTAAGCCGGATCGACGCCGGCCGAACCAGCGGCTACGATGCGCGCCAGGGGTTTGATGTTTTTGGACTGGGCCAGCCTGGCGTCCATGACTACGAAGGCCGCTGCCCCGTCATTGATCCCGGAAGCGTTGCCGGCAGTAACAGTACCGTCTTTTTTGAAGGCGGGTCTGAGCTTGGCGAGACCTTCGGCGGAAGCGTCACGGCGCGGAAACTCATCCGTGTCCACAACCGTATCTCCCTTCCTGCCCTTGATCGTCACCGGCAGGATCTCTTTTTTGAACAGCCCGGCGTCAATGGCTTTGACCGCTTTCTGCTGGGACAGCAGGGAAAACGCATCCTGGTCCGCGCGCGAGACATTGTATTTTTCCGCCACATTCTCGGCCGTGATGCCCATATGATAAAGATTGAAGGCATCGGTCAACCCATCGAAAACCATGCAATCCACAAGGGCCGCATCGCCCATGCGCGCCCCCCACCGGGCCTTGGGAACGGCATAAGGGGCGAGGGACATGTTCTCCGAACCGCCGGCCACGATGCACTGCGCATCCTCGGCCCGGATGGCCTGGGCGGCTATGGCAACGCTCTTAAGCCCGGAGCCGCAGACCTTGTTCAGGGTCCAGGAAGGGATCTCCACGGGCAATCCGGCTTTGATCGCCATCTGCCGGGCAGGATTCTGACCTTGCGCAGCCTGCAGCACGTTGCCCATGATCACTTCATCAACAACATCCGCGGAAACACCCGCGCGTTTTATGGCCTCGGCAATGACAAGGCCGCCTAGTTCCGCTGCGCTCAGAGTGGAAAGTCCTCCACCAAAACTTCCAATGGGCGTACGCACAGCCGAAGCGATAATGACATCTCTCATAGTCTTCCCTCTTGTTAAGTTTTCTGCGGACAATATTTATCAAGCATCCACAATGCAAAGCAACCTTTCCAATGCGAGGACTGTCGGTTAGGGCGTTTCCGGCCGGATCGCGCCCCTCGCGGGGTTGCTGCTAATGTTACAGTGTACTGGTACCATGTATCGCTTAAAACTACGCATTCGCTTCGTTTTAGGCGATAAGAACGCACGGCAAAAAACGCTGTTTCAGCCGTGCTCACGCCACCTGCGGCGACGCGCCGGGCTTGCCCGTGCGGCGGATAGTACGCTGTTTGATGCGCATTTTTAAATGTTACAGCTGACTAGTATTTGAAGAAACCTTCTCCGGTCTTCCGGCCCAGCTTGCCAGCCCGCACCATTTTGCGCAGAAGCGGCGCCGGGCGGTACTTGGAATCTCCGGTTTCACTGTAAAGGACTTCCATAATGGCCAGGGTCACGTCAAGTCCGACCAGATCACCAAGCGCCAGCGGCCCCATGGGGTGGTTCGCGCCCAGACGCATGGCCGTGTCGATATCCTCTGCGCTGGCCGTGCCTTCGGAAAGGACACATACACCTTCGTTGATCAGGGGGATGAGAATGCGGTTGACGACGAAACCGGGAGCTTCGTTCACTGTGACCGGAGTTTTGCCGAGGGATGTGGAAAATTCCATGATGGCCTGATAGGTGGCATCAGAAGTCGCTATGCCCCGGATGACCTCGATCAGGGCCATGACCGGCGCGGGATTGAAAAAGTGCATCCCTATGACCTTGTCCGGGCGTTTGGTCGATGATGCTATCTCCGTGACGCTTAAGCTGGAAGTGTTGGTTGCGAGAATGGCCTCTGCTTTAAGAGTGGCGTCCAGTTCCTTGTAGATTTCCTTTTTGAGAGACATCTTTTCGATGGCGGCTTCAATTACAAGGTCAGCGTCCTTTGCAGGCGCAAGATCGACGATCCCCGTAATCCGCCCCAAAATGGCCTGGCTTTCCGCGGCGTCCATCTTTCCCTTTTCCACCATTTTTGCAAAACTTTTACTGATGTTGCCGATGCCCCGGGATACGAACTCCTGGCTGATGTCGCGCAAAAAGACTTTGTTGCCTTTTTGGGCGACGACCTGAGCAATACCGGACCCCATGGCCCCGGCACCGAGAACTAACACAGTTTTCATAGTATCTCCCATGTGTTGAAGAAAACAGTTTGCCAACCTTTGCGTTCTGATAAACACAAAAATATTTATCGAAAGGACAGGATTCTGTCAACAGGTTTCAAACGGATTGGGAGGGTAGACTAATCTTATTTTGCAATAAGTAAACCTCTAAAAACTCGAAATTAACAAATTTTCTCACCTGTTCTGAAGGGGAATCTTGTCTGAAACCCGTCGTAAACAGAGTTTTTAGAAGTACCCTTACGGCGGGCAAAGCCCGCCTGCTCCTGTTTCACGGCAAAATTTGCCCGCAAATCCTTGCAGAGCAGTTCACTCGTTTCATTCGTGAACTGCCATAGTGCAATCAGCGCTTGAAACAGTTCGCTTACGGCGGGCAATGCCCGCCTGTTCCTGTTTCGCGGGAAGGATTTGCCCGCAAATCCTTGCCGAGCGACTCGTTTCATTCGTGAACTGCTCTAACCGTGGGGTTTCCGGTTTGACGCCGCTCTTGCCTGCGCCGCGCACTTGCGCTACTCTCCCTCCATGTTCTCTCTCGTTTTCTCCTTCCCGGT
>JAISZH010000164.1 GCA_031269345.1 Desulfovibrio sp.
CGTCGATGTCCGTGTCTTGCGCGGTATCCTGTCCGTCCGCCATGTCCTTACTCCTTGTTGTTTGCGCGCATTGTCGCGCTGATGCGGTCCTCGCCGCTTTCGCGCAGCAGGGCGGCCAATTCCCCCGGCGCGGCCTTTTCTATCCTCGCCGCCAGCCACAGGCCGACGGCGCGAATGCCTTCGTTGTATTCCGTGCTTTCCCTGTCCAGGGCTTTTGACGGGCCGAGCACGTTGCCCACCGCCAGCAGACGGCGGAAAATCCGGCGCATCGGCGGGTATTTCAGGGCGGAGCGCAGATCCTCCGTTTCCTGCTCGACAGAGGGCGCGACAAAGAAGAAATATCCCGCGCCCGTCTCTTTTCCGGTCTTCATTGCAAAAGCCCCTGCATGCTGGTCATAAGGTCCGCCTGTTCCTGATTCTGCGGCGTGACGTTTTTAACCGCCCGTGTGCCCTTGTCGGCGGCGTCGGCAAGCTGCGGCGCGGCGGCGAGCAGTTGCTGCATCTGCATCTGCCGCGCGCGCTGTTCCCGGAGCGCCGCCAGTTCGTCGCCGGACAGCAGTAAGTCCGGCGGCGTTCCGAGCAGGTCCGCATAGGTCTCGATGATTTTATCGGTGTTCAGCTTTTCCAGAGGCTCCGGCGAGTTCTTCAGTTGTGCCAGTTGCCCGGCCCGCAATATAAGCTGGTCTATGGCGGCAAGACCGGCCTGTTTCTGCGCCTGGGCCAGGATGGATATGAATTCCACCTTGAATTTCTGGCCCGCCAGGACAGGCGGAGGAAAGGCGATAAGCCCGGCTCTGTCCATGATGCCGTAAACCCGTTCTATGAGCGGCTGGAAGAGTTCCGAGCGCAGACGATCCAGAACCGGGCCAAGCATGAGCATCTTTTCCGCGTTGCGCTCGGCCACTTCGGTGGCCGTCATCCGCTTGTCCTCGTCCGACATCATCAGGAACAGGTTGTTGTGGAAATGCCGCTGTATCTCGTCCTTCAGTTCCGCCTTGTCGGCGGCCAGACCTTGAAGGTTGGCCCGGCTGTTGGTCAGAGGCCGCGCCACATCCTGCCCCTGAGTAAGCGAGCTGGTGTAGTTTATGGCGCGCGGGGAGAGGTCAAGCGGTCCGTCGACCGCGCCCTGGGCAACCAGCATGGGCGGCAGCACTTCCACCTCAAGGGCTATGCGGCCGTCCTCGGTGAACTTCTGCAGCTGCCGGCAATCGGCCAGAGCGTCCATTGCCGGGGAAGCCCCGTAAACGTCGCTGCCGGTGACCACCCAGCGCGGGCACAGGGCGGGAAACTCGTAGTATCCGGAGTCTTCCAGAACTTCCCTGGCCGCGCCTTCCAACACGATAAAGACGCTGCGCCAGGGCCGCTCGTTTCCTTTCAGGCTTGCGCGCACGGTTTCCTTGTTGGGTTCCACGGCGTGCAGTATGGTCAGCCAGTTCACGGAGTCCTGCCGGGCCAGATCGCGGATGCTCTCCGGACAGGTGTCCGGCCATGCCTGGACAATCTGCCGGGGCGTCATGCGGATGCGGCGGTACAGGGTGTCGACACGCCCGTCCTCTCCGGCGTCCAGGGCGTATTCCCCCGCCGTGAGGGTACGGCAGCGCACGGTTGTCCCGGGGTCTTTCTCGATAATCACCGCGCCCGTTCCGAAACAGGCCAGCTCGGAATAAAGGATGTGCACCTGATCGTAGAAGTTGGACTGCGCGAACAGGGCGACCATTTTGGTGTAGGTGTCCTGCAACCACAGCTTCGCGTCCGCCGTTTCCGCAAGGTCCTTGTCCGCAAACGTGAGGGAGAACCAGGGCCGGGCCGGGGAAGTGATGCCGGACTGCATCCCGTTGGCGAGACTGCGCAAGGCCCGGATTCCCAATCCGGTTTCCAGAAAATTCTTCTCTTCGCCGCTGTTGGTGTCTTCGCCGGCGTCCAGGAACCGCGCCCGACGCGGCAGGAAATTGCGGGAGAGGTCGCGCCAATGGCTTTCCCATCCTTTTTTGCGCTCGCCCTCCAACCTTTTCAGTCGGCGGATGAAGTGATTCATTTCTTCCTGCGTGAGCGTGGAGTCCATGGACTTTGCCTCTTATTCACCCAACAGGCGTTTGCCGCCCGTTCTTGCTTCGCCCTGAACTCCCAGGCCGCGCGTCAGGATGGTGTCGGAGCGGCCTGAAGCCGCCTGCCGGCGCTTGCGTTCCTGGTCCGCCGCGGCGTTTGAACTGGCTTCCGCTTCAATCGGGGCCACGATTGCCGGAGCGACCGGGGCTTTTTTCACTTCAGGGGTTCCTCCCCCTCCTCCTCCCATGCACATGGCAAAATCTCCCGTCAGTAGAGGTTGGAAACGCATTTCGCAAGGTGCGGCTGCCGCCTGTCCACCGCGCCTTGCTCTTTCGGAAACACCGCGCCGAGTTCCGCGTCCAGTATGCGCGACAGGCAGTCAAGCATGTCGTCATGGGCGGAGACCGGGAACGTCGTGTATTCCAGGCGGTAAAACTCGTCCGTGAGATCGCATGCGGTGTTGTCCGTCCGCATTTTCAGAATGCGGTTCGGGAAATAGACGCGTCCTTGCTCGAACACCGGCACGAGACGGCGGATGCGGTCCGCCTTGGGCATTTGCCCGCCGAGTTCGACGATGCCGAAGCGGTAGTTTTCCTGCTCCATGCGATACTGGAAATGCTCAATATCCGCCTGCATGCCGTATTTCTCATAGCCCACGCGCAGAGGATTCCATTTACGATGCAGGTTGAAGAGGGCGTGGGAGCGTTCGGCGAGGTTCAAGCGGTCATGTACGCCGTCCAGGACGTAGTAGTTATTGTCCGTGTTCAGGCCCACAACCCACATGGAAGTGTAGTCGCTGTCCTTTTTCTTGGCGGAGGCCGGGTCCGCTATGATGTAGCGGTTCATGCGTGAAGCGTCCGGGGCGTCGCCGGGCAGCCGCCTGAACCATTCGTGAGCGAAGCCTTGCGCCTTGTCGGCGAGAGGGTTTTGCAACATCTGGCAGGCGAAGATGAACGGACCCATGTCCTGGCGCTTTTTCGCCAGAGCCTCGCGGGAGAGCAGCACGGGGTCGCCTTCAAAGGTTCCGTCGGCCGTCGCCGGATGGACGCGCGGGACCAGACTGCCCTGTTCCATTATGGCCGCGTAGGTATCCGCGGCGTGATAACGGGTCCCGATCATGCGGATTTTTCCGCCCTGAGCGCCGAGGTTCAGGGAAAGACGCCAGGCGTCGGTCGTCTTTCTGATCATGTCCGGGGTGGTCACGCTTTCCAAAGTGACAACGTCGTCGTAGACCAGCAGGGAAAAATGTTTGCCCGTCGGCTGTCCGTCCACCAGCCCCCAGGCCTCGATCGTGGCTTCCTTGGGGTTGGTCCGGCGCCGGACGATCAGCCCGTCGTCTTCCGACCATGTGCGCTTTTCACCCTTCTGCGGCGGCATGACGTGCGGGAAAAGCGTCTGCAGAACGCGGTTGCTTTCGAGCTCCCGCTTGATTTGGCGCAGGAAGGACTTGGCGACAGGCCGGGAATGCGAGAAGATGCCCACGGTGATATCCGGATTGCGCAATATCTCCTGGATAGTCAGGGCCACGGTGATAATCGTGCTTTTATAGTGCTCACGCGCCCAGAGGTCCAGGTAGCCGTCCGGATTGCGTTGTACCTCGCGGCAGCGGGCGAAGACGAAGTCGTTGTTCATGTCGGAGCGCCCCAGCAGACGCAAGGCCAGATAAAAGGGATCCGAACCCGCCAGCGAACGCTCTTCCCGCAGCCTGCTTTCCGGCTCTTCCCCCGGAACGTCCGCCAGAGGCGGAGGATAATTTTTCAGGGTCTCTTCTCTGTCCATACGCGGCTTCACAAATGAGGTTACGATTTATCACTTACAGAGATATTATCTCATATAGAGATTATAATGTCAATAGATATTGCAATCCGTGTATTGCTTTTTTTGGCTCTCCAAGCAAGGTATGATTATGAGGGAAAATAAAATCACAGCCGACGCCCTGCGCTTCTGGATAAAGAAAAAGGGTCTGACGCAAGCCGTCCTGGCCGAAAAGGCGGGTCTGGCCCAGAATTACATTTCTCAAATCCACACCGGGGCAAGGCCCGGTTCGGTGGAAGTCCTGCAAAAGATCGCCGCCGCTCTGGACCTTTCCCTGCCCGAATTTTTCGCCTGCCGGGACGACTCCCGCCCGGATCTGGTCTTTATCGAACGCCTGAAGGCGCGTCCGCGCGCCGGAACCGGGGGACTGGAAACGGACCCGGACACGGAAGGCTATTATTCCTTCCACAGCAATTTTATCTCCCGCAAACGCGGAGACGAGAGCAGCATGAAACTCTTTGAGGTGGCCGGGAACAGCATGAACCCGACCTTGGCGGATGGAGACCTTATCCTGGTGAATCTGCGGGAGAAAGACGTGCGTTCGGGCTGCATTTATCTGTTGCGCATGGAGGACGAGTTGATGGTCAAACGTCTGGAGAACCGTCCGGGAGGAGTTTTGCTCATCCGTTCAGACAATCCGGCCTACGAGGACCTCCCGATACGGAAAAACGACGGGGGCGCGGACGTGGAGGTACTGGGGCGCATGGTATGGAGTTGCAGGGAATACTGAAGGCCATGCCGGACGGGAAAAGCGCGGAACCGGGAGATCCCCGCCGGACGGGGCAGGAAAACTTCCCCCTGCCCGGAGGCTGTCCCTTGTCCTTTGGCCCGCCCGCAAACGGCCCGGAGGGCGACAAGTCCGGGTCCGGCCGGGACAGGGATAAAAACACATCGACGCGCGGGCGGGGTTACGCTAAGACCGGGCAGGTCGTCGCAAACCCTCTGTTTTTGTTCGGAGGCAGCTTTGATCCGCCGCATACCGGGCATCTGCGCGCAGCCCTCGAATGCGCGGAAATACTGCGTCCGTCCGCCTGTCTTTTTATCCCCTGCGCAAGCCCTCCGCACAAGACGGGGCGCAGGCTCCTGCCCTTTACATTGCGCGTGGATATGTTGCGCGCCGCCCTTGCGGACCTGGCGGAACCCCTCCCTTGCCCCTTCTCCGTCTGCGAGGTGGAAAACGAGCGTCCCGGGCCTTCCTATACCATAGATACGCTTAAGTTGCTTACCGTACGCTTTCCGGACAAGCGTCTGACATTTGCCCTTGGCTGCGACGATTTCAGGCAGCTTGCCAGCTGGCGGCAGGGCCGGGAGATACCTGACGTCGCGGATATCGCCGTTCTGCCGCGTTCCGGCTATGGTTTGGGAGACTTTGCCGCGGCCCTGGCACAATTGAGGCCGGACGCCACGCTTCTTCCTCCCGGCCGGGAAAGTCCGCCGGAAATTGAAAGCGCCTGCGTCTTGCCTCTTGGAGGCAAGATCATGTACATTTCCATCCCCACCCTGGATTTGAGTTCCTCATTAACGCGCGCGCGCTTTCTTCGCGGGCGCGACATAAGCTTTCTGGTTCCGCCGGGGGTTTTGGCCCTTCTACGGGGGAACGCGCCTTACGTTAAAAAGATATGGGAGGAATGAATGGCAGTTGCAGCCGTGTCTCAGGCTATCGGCCATAATCTCAACAGGGCCAGGGCTCTCCTGAAGCGCGACGACACCATCCGGGCCGTAGAGGCCCTGATCGCCGGGCTGGACGCTTTTCAGCCGCAGGCCTTGCCGGGCACGGTCCGCTTCGAGGTCGAAGTGATGATTATCGAGTGTGTGCAGGAGCTGAACCGTCAGCCTGCGGTCCGCCGGCTTTTTGAAAGCCTGGCCCATTCTCCTAAAGCTACGATTCCCTATCAGCCGGGCAAGGAGGCCAAGCTTGGTTCCGTGTTGCGCCTGGTGCTCAAAGCCCTGAAGGAAAGCGTGGAAGCCGGCGTCCGCAACGCCGAGGAAGAACGCGCCAAGCGCAGGCAGTCGCTTCTGCAAAAAGGGATCGAATATCTGAACGCGGGCGAAGCCCCGCGCGGCAAAGCCTCCCTGCACCTGCTGGCGGAGGAGTTCGGCAAGGAAAAGGGAGTGCTTGAGCAGATCGGCGAAGTCTTTATCGCCCGCAAGCTCTTTTTCGAGGGCGCGGAAATGCTGGAACAGGCCATGGAAGCGTTTCCCAAGGAACCCGGGGCTTACGGCATGGCCGCCCAGTGTTACCTTGACCTGAACGAATTCGAAAAGGCGGAGACCGTATATTTGAACGCCATAAAAAATTTCGGCAGGCACCCGCGCACCGTGCTTAACCTCGCCAAACTCTATCTGAAGTGGAACAAGAAGGACAAGGCCGCCGCCTCGGCCCTGGAAGCGTACAACAAGGACAATTCTCTGGCCGAAGCCAAGGAAATAGCGGACAAGTACTCCTGAACACGGATTGGTACGTCTGCTTTTCTTTTCAGTAAGGTATTATTCCGGACGCGCCTTGGAGTATTTTACCTTTGAGACGATGCGCCCGGCCCTCTCCAGCCTGCGCCCGCTCCGGCGTTTAACAGCGCAAATAAATTGCGCTTACGCCTTCGCGGCGGGCGTCCGCTCTTGCGTCGAGGGTACATCCCCGCGCATGCGGGGAAAGCAGGGGAGGATGTCAAGTCGCGTATTTGTCCAGAACAGCCTCCGCCGCTACTCCCGACTTGGTCTTTCCGGTCTTTTGCGCCACCTTCTCAAGCGTGGCTATGACAGTCTTGGGCAGGTATATCGTGACTGTGGCCCCGGTGCGCACCTTCAGCTCAGGCGGGACCGGACGGCGCCCGGTGCGATTGCGGGCGGGGGAAATGGGGGTGTC
>JAISZH010000039.1 GCA_031269345.1 Desulfovibrio sp.
GGGCAGAGGGTCGCCGGGTATGCGGGCCTGCCAGTTCCGCCCGGTAAACTCCGGATCAACGGCAGTGCGGATGTCCCGCAGGGCTTCGTGCGGCGAGAGCGGATAAATCAGCAGGTCCACCTGCCGAAAAGCGTCCAGTACCCCGGTCAGGAAGCCGTTGTGCGCGTCGCGCAACGCGGCGACGGCGCGGGAAACCTGCTGACAGCCGGGTATGGTCGGCGTCTTGGCCGTGGACGCCGCCTGTTCCTTCAGCGCAGCCTTGCGCAGCGTGTCCGGCAGCACGGAGGGCCGCGTCCAGAGAACCAGCCTGCACGTTTCCACCGCGCAGTACCGCTGCAGGGCATCACCCCAATTCTCCAGCAACGGCCCTATATGCAGGCCGAGGTTCCGCGCCGTGCGCTCGGACGGCTCCATAAGCTCCGCGACCCGCGCCCTGCTGCTTTCCGGATCGTACTCGAATACCGCCTGCAACAGATGTCCCGGTTTGGACAAGGTGGATTGCAGCTTTTCAGTCAAACCGGACACAATGGCCCGGTATTCGTCCACGCCGACATGCTTCAGAGAGCCTTCCAAACGCAGCACGGAGATCAGGCTCCCGTCATCCGCGACCAGGGCGTCGTTATCCACCGTCTCCAGACGGCAGTAACTGCCCACAGGACCGCCGAACGCTTCGGACAGGGCACGCACACCGCGATCAATGCCGTTGACAAGCGTATCAAGCATCACGAATCCCTCTTGAGGACCACCTGTTGAATGACGACCCCGCGCGGCGACGTGACCGTTGACGCCCGGCAGACCAGCACCGTGGCCATAAGGTGCTGCGTGCTTTCCACCCCTTGGCTGGACTCGTAGGAGACAACCAGAGGAAACTCGATTTTCCATGTCGCCTTGCCGCCCACCAACCCGGAGGCGGTGATCACCGGAGCGCGGGTCACAACGGCGGACACGGACAGCCGTTTGTCCCGGATCATGTCGATGACGCCGGAAGCGTTGAGCGAGGACAGAAAGGACTTGAACGCCTCATTCTCGAAGTTTTCCCGAACACGGGAGAGCTTGTCCCGCCATTCCAGAAAATCCAGCGATACGGCGTTGGTGATCGTCTCCGCCACCCAGTTGAGCAGCCCCTGTTGCGTCAGCACCGGCTTGTCCAGGGGAACAAGCGGCGTGAGCCGCAGATCGGGTGTGGCCGCGAAATAGCGCGGTGCGGGCCGGGTAATGACGAGGAAGGAGATTGACGCGACGGCGATGCACAGAGCGAGGACCAGGGCAAGAGCCAGCTTCATGGCCCGCCCGTATTGCGCCCTGTACCAGGCGACGCCGCCGATGATCATCTCGGCATCCACAGCCGGAGCCGTGTCCTTTGCGACACTCACAGCGGTGTTTTTCATGCCTTCCGGCGTTGTCCCGGCCTTTGCCGCAGGTGTCGGCACGCTTTTCCTGTTGAAGAAATTCATGCGGCGTCCCTAAATGCCGAGTTCGCCCAGGCCGGAGGTCTGGTCGGACCCGAACAACGTAGCCGATCCGGAACCGAGGAACTCCCCGATGCCGAGCAGCAGCGCCCCGATGACGATCTTGCTGATGCCTTTCACATGGCTCGCCTGCCCCTGGTTGTGGCTCGCCTTGTACATCTCAACTCCACCGAGGACGCCCATCGTCAAGCCTGTAGCATAGCCGGTCAGCGTGACGCCCTTGGCCACGCCTTTGGCGTTTTCCGCCACGTTCTGGCCCATTTCCCCGAAGGCAACAGCCGCATGAACGATTTCCGGAGCGAACAGCCCGACCGCTGCTACGCCGAGAACGGCGACCGACACACGGAGAGGTGAAACTGAAACAGTTGTGAAATACATGGAAAACTCCTCAGCCAATGATCTTGGCAATGTATGTTTGTACGTCGCCCCCTATCGTGGCCCCTATGCCGCGCAGGAAAGTGACGAGGTTGACGGCGATAATGCCCCCGAACAGATGCACGATGCCCCGGCTGAAGTTCATCGCCTGACCCGGAGTATCGCGCAGCAGGCAAATGCCCCGCGCTATGCCGATAACCCCAACTGTAGCAATGCCGTACACCGCAAACTGGATGTAGACGGAGCCGGGAGAGGCCGGAGGCGTGTAGCTCAGACTTTGCTCGGAGGTTTGATTGAAGACGGTCAGGGCCAACGAATCCATGAGCGCGGGCAGGTTCAGCAGCAGAACCGCAGCCCAAAAGGTCCAGACCGCCGTTGCACGGTTGAATCTGTGCTTCTGATTGACGGCCTGCACACCGGAAACAACCGCAAAGACAAGGCCGACCAGATAGGCCAGTGTGATCAGTACAGGCCACCATTGTTGCAGGTGCGGAATGACGTTGGCTACGTAATTGTCCATTGTCGCCTCACTTCGCGCCTTTGACGCTCAAGACCAGAATGCCCACAGGCGTCCCGCTTTCGAGGTACACAGTCGGTGGACGCTCAAAATTCTTTTCCATGATCTTCCCGGCCTTTTCCCCGACCTTGCCGGCCGCAATCCACATTTGATCCGCAGGGCTGTATGAGTTCCAGATCATCTGGTCCGTGGCGCCGTTGATGCCGCCGTAGACGGTACTCTGCGAGCCGCTGTAGCGTTTGGCAGTGCCCAGACCCTCAAGAAAGGCCGAGGCCACAAGCCCGCCCCAACGGCTGAAAAAGTGCGTATCTACAGAACTGGCGACCGACGCTTCAGACGTGGACGGGTCAACGGCATAGGCTTCCACCTGAAGGCGTTCGCCGGAGGGCAGGATGACGTTGGAAAAAGCAAGCACCAGCCGTTCCTCGAAACGCTGGAATTTGCCCAACAGCCGGGCGTCCCTGTATTTCCCGGAGGCAACGGTGCCCATGACCGCCGAAGGCACATCGGAGTTCACACCCGTATCAATGACCGCATAGAGCAGATCGCCGGGCTTGATGTCGGCAACAACGGGAGATGCCGGAGCTTCGGTATCGACGGCTTTCTCCACAGGCGCGGCTTCCCGGTTATCCCTGGAAAAATCCCGCACATAGACGATCTTCCCTTCACCCGCCGATACCGAGGACAGCTTGGTGTCCAGAGCGGCCAAATCCTCCATCATGCGCTTGAGCAGGGAATTGTCGGCGCGCGGGGCTTGCACAGGCGCGGTACGCACGGGAGCGACCGGAGGCGACGGCGGCGGAGTTGTCGCCTTGGGTGCGACAATCGGCGCTTTCTTGCCCACAGGCGTCGGTATAAAGCTGTCACCCGCCGTCAAGGCGGCATTCGCCCTCTGCTCATCATGCGTGGCCAGTTTGCGGTTGTACTCGTCCGAGCCTTCGCCGCCGGCCTGCCCCTTGACGGCATCCGTTTTCGTCCCGGTCAGCTTGGCCGTTGCAGCCGGTTTTTCCGGCGCAAACAGGAGAAATGAGCCAAAGACGATGCCGCCCGCGACAAGCAGCCCGATCAGGCAAAACAGGATGAAACGCCGCTTTTTCTCCGTGGAGGTAATGTCGCTCATTTTCCCCTGCCTTCTTTCAAAACAATGCTGTGAATCACGCCGTTGTCGGCAATCATGATCCGCGACGTGACCGGAACCTCGTAGCACTTGACCCCGCCCGCTCCGTTGACCACAGCCGCCCATGCCGGCCACATCAGGGCATGGCTCGTCCGAATGTAGTGATGATCGTTGAACTTCCAGACCGTCAGCTTGTCCGGGGTAGGTTCCGTCGATACCCGGACGGCTTTGGCCGGCGGCACATGGTCCAGAAAGGCCAGCATGGTGGAATCAACCGTTTCCTTGATGTCCTCAAGGATCGGGATCGCCGCCTTGGGGCCGCGATGCGCGAGCCGGAACAGCACCAGAGCGTCCGCCTTCCGCTCCGGCGACCGCACGGAATCAGACTCAAGGCGAATCACCAGCGGAACATCTCTTTCGGCGAGCGTGACCACGATGGTGGACGTGCCGTAGCCCTGAATCGGCATGATATTGAGCAGATTGCCGTCAGGCAGTTCCGGTCGCAGCACTTGAAAGAACGACGGCCCGCCGTTGGTGACGGAGGTAATCGGCCAAGGCTGCCCGGTGGAATCATGAAACACCAGCGAGGTAGCGACATTGGCCGTTGCCCGCACGGATACGGGAGCGCGGCCCGGCTCCAGAGCCACATGCACGGTGCGCGAATCAAGCTCCGGAGAAACCGGCAGCAGCGCCCGCTCACGCAGGTCCGAGCGTTCCCGGTACTCCTGTATCTGACCCTCGTTGAGCGGCATCATCTGCCGCAGGCTTTCCTCGAAAAGCGCCTGTGCGTCCGGCTTTTTATTTTCCGGCGCATCCTGCTTTGTACCGCCGGCAGATGTGTCCGGCTTTTTGTTGTCTGCGGGCGCGTCCTGTTTCTGCCCGGAGCCGGCAGCCGGCGGGGGTTGCGTAGCCGGGGCCGGCGTGTCCGGTTGCCCCAGGACGCGGCCCTGATGTCCTGTTTCCCGCGCATCAGAGGCAAAGACGGGCCAAGCAGAGAGCAGCACGGCCGCAAACGCCGGCAGGCAAAAGACAAGATTGGTCTTTTTCATTCCGTGTCTCCTTTTCTTTCGGCACGGGCTGAAGCTTGTTGCTCAAACCCGTGATAGTAGGCCGTGAGATACTGCTCCGGAGTTTCATCACCGAAGATGGTGAGATTGCGCTGTTTGCCCTGCTTGTGCCAATCCGCAACAACCTTTTCAAATACACGGTAAAATTGCGGCCAACGCGCTTTGTTGCGTTCCACCTTGGCTTGATTGCTGTGCATGATGTAGGGACAGACGACACAGCCGATACGCTCGAAGCCTTCATCATACAGGCTTGGGTAGGCCAAACCGCGTTCCTCGATGAAATCCCAGACATGCCATTCCAGCCAATGAAATATCGGTTTGAAGATTTTCCTGATTTTTCGTTTGCCCTTGATTTCCAGACGCGACCGCTTCGCCCGTTTGAAACTTTCTTCAGCACGAAGACCGAGAATGCGGTTATGAAACAGAGGATGTTTTTTAACCGGATCTTTTTTGAGCGTTTCGCAACACCAGCGCATCCTGCGCAGAGGAGGAGATTTTTTGCGTATACCTTGCCAAAACGTTATTTTCGGATAGCAAAAATCGATATCAGGATAGTGTTGCCGAATGAACCGCACGACTTCAGGCGCATCTATGCCGGTGCAGGAATAGACAGCCTGGAACTTGACATGCGCCGTGCGACAGAGTTCATAAGTCACAATACTGTCCTTACCTCCGGAGAATCCGAGGAAATAGCCTTCTTCCGGCTCGTGTTGTTGCAGAAACGCGACAGCTTCCGCAGTCATGTACGCAACGGAACATTTTGACGGCGAGAGATGCGCGAAATCCGAAAATGTCGTATCCATGTGTCAGCCCTTCACAGTCTTCATATCGCAGCGCATAAGGGTTTTCTTTGCACCGCCTGCGAAGAAAGGACCGATGCCCACGGTGGTTTCCCGTTGCTGCTGCCGGTGGCAACGGCGGCGGCGGCGAACGAGCTTCGCGCGCGGCCGAGGTCTTCAGCCGGCGTCCCCAACCCGTGAAGCGCCTGCGCCGCCCGGTACGCGCTTCCTGCGCATTTGCCCCGAAACACCCGCATGAACTCCATGATGCCGAGCGCATTGTCGTCCGGTACATCCGAGGGGGCCGGGGCTTGCCCCTTCGTGTGCAGAAAGCGCCAAGTGCCGAAGGCCATTGCCTGAATATGCGGCTGACGGCCGTCCACAAATTTTTCCGCAAACGCCGCAAAATACGGACGCAGGCGCTCCCTATCGACTTTTCCGGCAGCTTCTGCCGCTGCTTTTTGCCGCTCATAGGCTTGAACCATCTCGTCTCGATGCTCCGGCCGTGTTTCAGAAGGCAGAGGGTCAAGCCAGCGATGTCCGCGAAGCCAGTTGCTCATTTGCGGGATGTACCTGCCGTTTTCACGCTGCCAGCTTTCCGTGGCCTTGAAGCGTTTGACTGCGGCCAGCAGGATATCCAGAGGCGGGAGTTCACCCGCGCTTTGCAACGCGTGCCATGCGGCGCGGGCAAGGCCCACGGCTTCTTTCCTGGGGTAGGCTTCCCACGCCTTTTCAAAATTATGAGGGGAAACCCCCACACCCCCCGTCCGTCCGGCGTCGGAGGAGAAAGACGGCCTTGTTGCCGGAATGGGGGGTAGGGGGGGATTCTTGTATTCTTGTTTCTTGAGATTATTTATATAGCCAAAGGTTGGCTGTGCGGGGCGGTCAACCTTTGGCTGCGCAGGCCGATCAACCTTTGGCTGTGCGGGACGGTCAACTTTTGGCTGCACAGGCCGGTCAACTTTTGGCCGCGCAACACCGGATTTCGGCCGTACACGGCCGGCTTTTGGCTGCGCTTGGTCAACATTCGTCTGCAGATGGGCAAAACATATCTTCGCGCCGACAGAGCCTCCGGAACTGTCTGGGTCGGCATGATCATCGGAGTTGTCCGGGCCGTTCAAATCGTACGGGCGAAGCAAGTAATAGACGGAGCGAGAATGCTCCCGGCGAACGATGATGAGTTTTTCTCTGACAAGCTCGGCCAAGTAATTCTTCACGCTGGAAACGCTGCACGACAGTCTTTCAGCAAGAGTGGTCTGGCAGGTCCGGCATTGGTCGGTTTCCGAGGCGTAATCGCAAAGTACGGCGTACATGAGCTTTGCTCCGAAGGTGATCGGTCTTTTCAAAATGAACTCCGGCAAAATCGGTCCAAAAATTGTTCCTTTGGGCGTAAACGTCTTCATTTTTCAGCTTCTCCCGCAGCCCGGAAAAAGGACGAAAAATTTCAGACCCAATGTGCTTGACATGGAGCAACCTTTTCGGTTAGCGTCCTTACGTCACAAACGTAAGGTTTCGCTTCTGAAGATCAGCCGGTGAGTTTATCCCTCTCCGGCTTTTCGCCTTTCTTGGGCTTCCTGTTTTTCCTCGATAAAATTCCTTTCTCAGAGGATTGTTCCGCGCGGCCGGCTCGTCAGGCTGCGGCCACCACGCCGCAGCGACATCCAAGGGGGGATGTTTCGCCATTCCGGGCGGGCGCAAAAAAAGACCCACCCCAAGTCGGAGGACGCGGGAGGGTCGTGAAATGAAATTTTTTCGGAAAAAATTTTCTCATTTCCGAAAAAATTTTTGTTTTCTATAAGATACTGTAATTTCGTGAAAAGATAATCAGGCTCCGGCGAAAATGGATAAGTAAATGGATAAGCAACTGCGGGATTTCGATGCGGAAAACTGGTATCCAGACTAGGAGAAAAATGGCAATAACTCACTGATTTTGCGACATTATGTTGTGTT
>JAISZH010000128.1 GCA_031269345.1 Desulfovibrio sp.
GTTTTGATTTGCAATTCGAATCAGGCCGGCCTTGATGTTTCGGCATCAATATTGCTTACATCCTGTCGTACGGGGATTGGGAAAAAAATGCCGCCAAGGAGTTCTTGTGAGTCAGAACATTTCCTCTTCGCAGGCAGTCGATCCGCAATTTCCGGCACCGGTGGCGAATGCTTCCTATGCGAATTTCGAGCCGGGCCGTCTGGCTGATTGCGGAACCTGCGACGATCTTTCCCCGATCTTGGGCAAATTAAAAAAATTCTTGTCCCATCTGGACTTGGACGAAGCGGAAGCCTTTGATGTTAAAGGCGCAGACGGTTCGCGGCTGGTTTTTCATTTGTCAGACAGCCTCTCCAGGCTACAAGATGATTTCCTGGAGATTCTCAATGCCGGACTGGAGCGATGCGGGGCCGACCTTTCCGCCAAGCGGACTTTGCGTCTGGATGGCGCGGCCCGCCTGGTTTCCGTGGGCGATGACCAGCAACGCCGGGATGTGGAAAAATTATTGGCCTCGGAACCGAGGCTGGCTTCCATGTTTGCGGAGATATCAGCGCGGGCCTTTCTTCTGCGCGCGTTGCGCGATCTTCACAGCGCCGTGTTCCGGATCGTTCCGGAAGGCGGAGCCTGGTCTTATCAGCTCAGTCTGAAGGGCGATATGAGCCATTTTTATTTTGCAAGGTCTTCGTAAACTCATTCTGTTGAGATGTCACGCTTGTACTGTCGTAACTCCCGGTACTATATCCCGGTTCGTCAAAATTTATGTTCTTGCAAAAAATATTAAAAATCTATAATCCTGACATGTAATGCGGTTTACTTGCGCCCGCCCCGCCAACAATCGGCATCCGGCATAAAAAAGCGGACAATTCGAAAATCGTTTGGGCAGGCGGATTTGAAAGTTCCCGACATCCTGGCATGGCCTGTCCGTGCCGCCGGTTCCAGGCTGGCTGGGTGTAGCGCATGACGATTCTTCCTTGTGAGGAGACGCGCAATGAAAGCAAGAGAACGCACGAACGACCGCCAACCGGTTTTGCGGCGGCGTTTTTTGCCGCGTTTTCTTGCGCTGGCGTTCTTTTTGCTGACGGCGTGTTTCTCCGCGGCAGCAGCCCAGCCGGAGGCGCAAGGCGGCGGTTTCCCCAAGAATTTCAGAGAGATTCCCGGCATCACGCGCGAGGAAATCCAGGCTGTCGAGAAGGTGCTGGCAACCCGCAAGTCGTTTTCCTTCGGCATGATCGAGAGCGCCGAATGCTTTCATAATGATGACGGGTCGATAGGCGGCTACTCGGTGTCGCTTGCCGAGCTGATGAGCCAGCTTTTCGGCGTGCCCTTTCAGGTAAAAGTCCATTTGTGGAACGATCTGCGGCGGGGCATCCGGGACGGCAGCATCGACTTTTCCGGCGATTTCTACCCCACAGGCAAGAACGCGCAAGGTCTGCTGATGAGCCGACCGATCCGGGAGCGCTCCATCAAGTTCGTCAGCCGCGCCACCGGCGTTCCGCATCCCGACGACGTCTCCCACGCTTTTATGCGCGTCGCCTTCATGCGCGATTCGGTCTCCGCGGCATTGACTGTTCCGCATCTGCGCAAAAAGTACGGCGACAAATTGGTCCTCATGCCGGTCGATAACCGGCAGGATGTCGGCAACATGCTGCGGCGCGGAGAACTGGACATGTTCGTCGCCGACGACGCATGGGCGGAGCTTTTCATCGGCAAGCCGGGGCTTGCCGTCGATGCCTTCCATCCTTTGCTCTACAAGCGCGTCTCCGTGGTCACAGGCAACCCGGAACTCGCCCCGATTGTCCTCGCCGTCAACAAGTCGCTCCCCTATCACAATGTGCAGCATATCTACGATCTGCACCGCCAGGGAAGGATACGCTTCCTGCACAAGGTTTTCGTGAATAACCTGGACGAAGAGGAGCGGCGCTATTATGACATGAGAATCAAGACCGGCCTCTCCGTGCCCGTAGGTACCAGCCCCACCAATTACCCCATCGAGTTCTACAACGAAAAGGAAAAACGCTGGGACGGCATGGCTTTCGACATTCTCGACGAGATCAGCAAAATCACCGGGCTTTCCTTTCGCCCGGTCGAGTTCGCCAAGGATAACTGGCCGCTGCTTTTTAAAATGCTGCGCAGCGGCGATCCCGATGCGCCGATGCTGTTGGATGTGGGCTACAATGAAACGCGCGCCAAGGATTTCCTGTTCGCCAGCAAGGCCTATCTTACCGACCACTACGCGCTCATCTCGGCGGCCGGTCTCAAGAACCTCCGGCACGACGAGGTGCTCAGCCACCGCGTCGGCCTCCTCCAGGACTCCATGTTTTCCGAAGTCTTCCAGCAATGGTTTCCCAGTCACTCGAATACCATCTCTTTCAGTTCCCAAAGCGAAGAATTCGCGGCGCTTGAACAAGGCAAGATTGATCTGCTGATGCTCAGCCAACTGCACTTTTCCTACATCACCAATTTCCTGAAACGGACGAATTTCAAGATCAACATGGTCTTTGAGGAACCGTTGCGCACCGGCTTCGGTTTCGGCAAGGCGCAGGAGGAATTGCGAGGCATCATCAGCAAGGCGCAGGATCTGGTCGATACCCAGAGCATCGTCCGTCGCTGGGAATACTCGATTTTCGACTACCAGAGCGAGGATGCGCAGACCCGCGCCATCCTTTTGGCCAGCGCCAGCGCCTTAATGCTGCTGGTCATCGTGTTGCTCATCCTGCTGCTCGGCCAGCGTCGCCGCGAAGGCAACCGTTTGCGCGCCCTGGTGGCCGAGCGCACCCGCGAGTTGGACAAGCAGGTGCAGATCACCGAGGCCGCCTCCGAGTCCAAAAGCCGTTTTTTGGCCAACATGAGCCACGACATGCGCACGCCGCTCAACGCCATCATCGGACTCTCCAAGCTGGCGCTGACCGAGAACCAAGGCGTGGTCGAATCCGGGAATATCCGGAATATCCATAACGCCGGTCTTACCTTGCTCGCCCTGGTAAACGACCTGCTGGACATTTCCAAGATCGAGGCCGGACATTTTGAACTCTCTCCCGTGGCCTACGAAACCCCCGCCTTGATCAGCAGTATCGCCGCCATGAATGTCGTCCGCCTGGCCGGCAAACCCGTCGTATTCAAGCTGACCCTGGACGATACCCTGCCCGTCCGCCTGCGCGGCGACGATATAAGGGTGCAGCAGGTCTTCAACAATCTGCTTTCCAACGCCTTCAAATACACGGAGCGCGGAGAAGTGGAATGGACGCTTTCCTGGGAACAGGAAGGCGATTCGGCATGGCTTATCTCCTCGGTGCGTGATACCGGCATCGGCATCTCCCCGGAGAACCAGGAAAAAATTTTTTCCGATTACACTCGGATCGACGCCGAGGTCCGCAAGTTCGAGAGCACGGGGCTGGGATTGCCGATTACCCGGAATCTGGCGAAGCTGATGGACGGCGAATTGAAGATGAAAAGCGAATACGGCAAGGGTTCGGTCTTTTTCGTGCGCCTCCGCCAGGGATTCATCGACGCTGAACCCATCGGAGCGGAACTGGCGAAGAAATTGCAAAGTTTTCAGTATGCCCCCGCTGAAGAACCGGACGCTTCCAGACTCGTCTATCGTGATCTGAGCCATGCCAGCGCACTGGTGGTCGACGATGTGGAAAGCAATCTGGCGGTCGCCTCGGGCATGCTGCGCCGCTACGGGATGCGCGTCGATTGCGTGACCGGCGGTCGGGAGGCGATCGATCTGGCGCGAGCGGAGCGCGTCCGCTATGATCTTATTTTCATGGACCACATGATGCCGGGCATGGATGGGGTTGAGGCGTTGCGCGGCATCCGCGCCATCGGCACGGAATATGCCATGAACGTTCCCGTTGTCGCGCTCACCGCCAACGCCATCTCCGGCAATAAAGAGCGCTTGCTGGAAAACGGCTTCCAGGCTTTTCTCGCCAAACCCCTCGACATGCGGCTCCTGGAGGCGGTTATTGCGCGTTTCATCCCGGACGATGCGCAAGCGCGGACAAAAGCGCCGCCCGCAACGCAAACGGAACGCCTTGAGGCACAAGTGGCCGATACGGACAATGGACGGGCGGATGAAAAAAGCGCGCTGTCGGCGCTGTTGCCGCTGTTGCAAAGCGCGGCGGCCATTCCCGGAATGGATGTCGAAGCCGCCCTGAAACGCTTTGCCGATGCGAAAGACTATTGGCGAGCGCTGGAAGTCTGGGCGCGGCATACGCCCGGCCTCGTGAAAAAAGCGCGCGCGGTTTCTCGCGAGCGGCTCGGCGACTATATTATCGTCATACACGGCATCAAGGGCAGCTGCTTGAGCATCGGCGCGACGTTTGCCGCCGGACAGGCGGCGGAACTGGAGGAGGAGGCGAGAAACGGCAATTTCGCCTTTGTCACGGAGAAGAACGGCGAATGTATTGAGATGCTGGAACGCCTGCTGTCCGACCTGTCGGTGCTGTTGGAGAAAGGCGACGGCTGCCGGGAGGCGAAGCCTCTCAGGGATGCGCCCGACGCCGAAACGTTCGCAAAACTCAAAACGGCTTGCGCCGCCTACGACATGGACGGCGTGGACGCGGCGCTGGCGGAACTGGAAGTCTATCGTTATCGAACCCGGCAGGACCTGATCGACCGGCTGCGCGAACATGCGCTGACGACTGATTTTGCGCGTATGGCCGAAGAACTGGCGCAACCGGAGCGGGAGGAATGATCATGTCCAAGCGGGCGCGGGATAATTCTTGCGTTTGATACGAACATCAGCAAACCCGAATCGCAAGGAAAAATCGCGAAGAGGGTTGGCGTCACGCCTCCTATGTTTCATTCGTGAACCGCTCTGGCCGGCAAGCCGGGAGAAGCGCGGCAAAGCCTCCTCACTGAAATAAACCAGTGTTTCCCTATTTCCCCGGTTCAATGTATTTCAGGCTGTCGTTGAGCAGGCGCGTGATCAGGCAGTTGCCGTCCTTGTCAACGCGCAGTTCGGCAAAACGGGCCGTCTGGTAGTCCGGGCCGTACCCTTCCTGAAAGAAAAAGCTACCCGAACTTATCCGTATGCGCCCGTTTCTGACGCGATATATGAGAGGCGCGGATTTTTCCGGTCCGTCTCCTTCGCAAAGCCCGGCTATGCCGGCAAAGGAGCAGACCCCGTCCTTGTCGGAAACCATAAGAGCGGTTCCCTGCCGGAAAAGACCCGGCGGAATTTCCCTGTCCCGCTTTTGAGACACTTCATTGAGTTCCCTGCGGATGTCATCTTCCGCGGAAAATCGCAGGATCATGTAATCGCCCTGCATGAGAGAACGCGGGTCCGCGGGCCGCAAGCGCAGGATCATGATTTTCCCGTTGGCCAGCAGGACTTCTTTTTTATGGATGGACCAGACGAAGAGCAGAAAAAAGGCGGCCATACAGGCTGCGAGAGCTATTTTCCCGGCGCTTCGGGCGCGGGTGTCTGGCGGGGCGTGTCTTTGGGTCGGGCCGGCAAAACCGGAGGCTTCCTTCCCGCCCGCGGCGGCCGGCTTTGCCCGTGTCAGCAGGGCTGTGAGCAGCAGCGTCAGTCCCGTGCCCGCCAGGGTGTAAGATTTGACCAGAAGATTGCTGGACAGGGAGTAATATTCAAACACCACCGAGGCGGCGAGAACGAGCGTCGCCGCGCCCAGCATGGGCAGAGAAGCGGCCAGACGGGCGAGGACCAGGGCGAAGAGGGCGCAGCCCAGCCAGGGCAGACGCAGACTCAAGGCGACAACGGCGGCACAGAATATATAAAGGCCGCAACGGACGGGGGCGGACAGGGCAAGTTCTCCGGACAGGCCGCGAATCAGGACCAGAAGTCCGATCCCCGCCCCCGCGCCGGCCATAAACAAATGCCTGCCCGCAAGGCGGTATGCGTCAGGCAGCCCGGTGAACAGGCCCTCGTAAAACAGGAAAGGCAACAGTCCTAGAATGAGCAGGGCAGCGAATCCGGCTCCGGACAGGGTCATGCGGCGCCCCTTTTCCTTCAGCCGGACCAGGGCCAGGCCGGCGCCGAACAGAGCGAAGAGACATACAAAGAAAATGAGGATGGAGGGGTTTGCGTACTCCGCCGCCGCAAGAGAGCGATAACTGAAATATGCCTGCGGCGCGCTGAAATACCAGGCGCACTGGAGAAAAAAAAGAATGATGGCGGCGCACATGTCTATAAAACGGCAGGCTGCGTTTTTGGACAGGATGCCGGAGATCGCGCTGACGGCCAGGGCTGGAAGCAGAAACCAGACGTCCAGGTCGAACTCAAGGGGGGCCAATATGCTGATTCCGATCGTGCCCGCAAGACTGAGACACAGAGAAATCTGCCCGGAAAAAAAACCAGCGCGGCGCGACAGGGCAAGCCCTGCCGCTAGAGTCAAAACGCAAAGCGACAGAAAGCCGGTGAAGGCAAAATCCCAGAACAAAACGGCGAACAGCGCGAGAATCACCGGAGCGGCCACCCATGCGCACAGAACCATGAGCAGGCGCGCCGTCCACGGTGTTTTCTCCGAAGCTGTCCCGTCTTTTTCGGAAGCGCCAAGGCAATCGTCTTCCGGTTTTTCCCTGCGTCCGGTCAAGGCAAAGTGGAGGAGATCAGGGGTAAAAGCAAGGGATAGGGAAGTGTCCGCCGATCGTTGATAGTCCGCCGGCTCTCCGTCACGATCGCGCTGTTTCTCTTTTTTGGGGGGGGATACAGACGGATTTTCCCGGGACTTCCAGTTTCGGTTCAGGGTGACGAGAAGTTTTCCGGCGCCGTAAGCTCCGCCGGTCAGAATGCAGAGTATGGTGAGAAGGGTTTGGGGGCTTGAAAGGTGGTCTGTGGTTGGAACGGCAAGTGCCAACAGCAGGACGATCAGACTTAAGAGCCCGCACGCCAGACGGAAGAGAACCCTCCGTTTCAGGCACCAGAACGCGCCGGCCGCGATGATGAAGATATAAAGGGCCACATGGGCGATCGGAAACTCTTTCCGGTATTCCTCGACAATATGGAAAGCCAGTACGCAGGTGAGGTAGGCGACAAGCGCCAGATACACGCAACGAGGCAGCCAGCGCGCATACAGAAAGCGCCGTGCGGGGCCGGCAAGGAAATGGGCGCATGTGTCCCAGAGTGTCAGGGCGGCGGTTTCCCCGGCGATGACATAAAGATAGGGATCCGCCTGCCAACGCGGTATATACAAGAAATCCGCGCCGGATTCCTGATGTGCGTGAAGCGCGGCCCAGAGGCTTGCCGTCAGCCAGAGTGCGGCCCAGACTCCGGCGCTCCGTCCGATAAGCGCGAGGGGTAAGAGAAAGAGCGTCCAGGCGCGGAAAAGCTCCCAGGCGTCTGCGCCGGTCTGGTAAACCTGTCCGTACACCGCAAGCAGGGGGCCGGCCAGCAACCCGCAACCCAGGAGAGCAAGGCCGCCGGCCGCAGAGTCGAAACCGTTTCTGCAGGCGAGGGCGGCCGCGGCGGCCATCAGGGCGGCTATGCCGCCGAACTTGGCAAAGGCCGGGATATCCGCCCAGTTAAAGGCGAAAAAGCAGATGAGGGCGGCGATGAGGAAAAGGGCGCCGGCTTGCGCGCAGAACAACCCGCAGAAAAGTTTCCAGCCGAAGGCGCGCGTTCCCGCGTCATCTGGCAAGGGTCTCGCGGGGTTTTTGCCATCCGGGGCAGAGTGTTCGTACATTTTACCCTGAAGAGGAGGACTTTAAAGCGTTTTACTTTTGAGATGATGCGCCCGGCCCTCTCCATCTTACGTCCGCTTCGGCGTTAACAGCGCAAATAAATTGCGCTCAGTCCTTCGCGGCGGGCGCCCGCTCTCGCGGCCGCCAGAGCAATTTCAAAGTGGAATTACTAGATGGTGTCGTCATATGATTGATAATGATGTGAAATTATTTGAAGATCTTTGTCTCGCAAAACTAGACAATATTTAAATATTTTCAGCGTGTCATAGATGTAGTGACGACACCATCTACAGGGCACCTCTAAAAACTCTGTTTACGCCGGGTTTCAGCCAGTCCCCTCCAGAACAGGTGAGAAA
This sequence comes from Desulfovibrio sp., assembly GCA_031269345.1. Lineage (GTDB taxonomy): Bacteria > Desulfobacterota > Desulfovibrionia > Desulfovibrionales > Desulfovibrionaceae > Frigididesulfovibrio. The sequence goes on from JAISZH010000128.1 coordinate 7,998, forward strand.
ATTTGTTAATTTCGAATTTTTAGAAGTTTCCTACAGAGTAGTTCACGAATGAGACAAGTGAACTGCTCTGCAAGGATTTGCTGGCAAATCCTTGCCGCGAAACAGGAGCAGGCGGGCTTTGCCCGCCGTAAGCGGACTGTTTCAAGCGTTAATTGCTCTAAACGCCACACATGATTGATTTTGGGTGGTGTTTACTGTTTCAGGGCAGCGTCAATCACCGGGGTGAGGTCCGCGCGCGGGAGCTGTACGGCTTCATCGGTCCTGTGGCTGGTCTCGGTTTCTTTATGCATGTGCAGATCGCCCTGCAAAACTGCGCCTTCTTCCATAATCAGGGCCGGAGTATTCAAAGTGCCGGTAACTCTGGCCTCCTGATGCAGGATGGTGCGTTTGCCGACAACCGCTTCGCCTGTAAGCACGCCGTGTACCACCAGTTCCTTGACGGCGACGGTTCCGTCAAAAATTGCCTCCCGGCCCAGGATCAGCTTGCCATCCGAAAGAATTTCTCCGGTAAAACGGCAGTCAATGCGCACTGTGCCCTTGAAGTTCAGACGACCCTGATATTCAGTCCCTGAACCCAGAAAAGCGGTGAAATCGTCTTTAGCCATTGTGCTACCTCGGTGAAAAATGTGGCATGGCGGGAGGGCTTCAGTTCATCTTGAATATGAAGCGCCGCATGGAAATGTTAACAACCAGACCCAGCAATATGAAGTTGACGATAGTGGCGGTGCCTCCATAGCTTAAAAAGGGCAGAGGCACCCCGACTACCGGCATAAGTCCCACGACCATGGCGATATTGATCAGTATCTGCCAGAAGAAATAAAAAAAGATGCCCGCGCAGACGATGCTCCCGAACTGGTCTTTCGCGCTTCTGGCGGTGTTGATTATGCACAATAAAAAGCAACAGAACAAGGTCAAAAGCGCCATGCAGCCGAAAAAACCCCATTCTTCGCTGAAGACCGCCACTGCGAAATCAGTGTGTTTTTCCGGGAGAAACCGCAGCAGGCTCTGCGTGCCTTCCTGAAAACCCTTGCCCCAGAGTTGGCCCGAACCTATGGCTATCTGGGATTGGGTGATGTGGTATCCGGCGCCCTGCAAATCCCGCGAGGGGTCTAAAAAAGTAACTATGCGTTCTTTTTGATAATCTTTCAGGGTAAGCCAGCCGAGCGGCAGAAGCAGCGGCAGGGTTATACAACAGGTTTTCAAGACATGGCGCGTGATGCCGTGAAAGAGGATCATTCCGCCGAGCAGAAAAAGCAACAGCAGGGTGGTGCCAAGGTCCGGCTGGATAAAAATCAGCCCGCAGGGAATGGCCGCGATGCCCAGAATAAAGAACAACTCCGTCCAGCGTAAGGGGTCCTTATAGCGGGAAAGCAGATTCGCTCCCAGAAGAATGGTGGCGATTTTGGCAAGCTCGCTGGGCTGGAGATTAAACAGGCCGAAGTCCAGCCAGCGTTTGGCTCCGGAAACGGTTTTGCCCGCCACCGGAACCAGCAGGAGCAGGAAAACGACCAGTATGAAGAGAGGGATGGACATGGTGCGCAGGTGCCGGTAATCAAAAAGCGAGCAGACGATCATGCAGCTTAACCCGGTTGCGCCCCACACCAGTTGTTTCTGATAAAAGGGGGCGATGCTGATGCCGTCTTCAAACCTGGCCCCGCTTGCGGAATAGAGGTTGGCGACCCCGATAAAGAACAGGGCCGCGGTAAGGCCGAGCAGAGGCCAATTGGCGTGCGTGATCAGGCGTCTGTCTATGGCAAGCATAGCCGTCTTGAAAAATTGCCCGGACAGGGCGTTTTATTGATACCCGCATTGAAAGGCGAGCTTTTCCCCGCGGTGGATCGTCAGCCGAAAACCGCGTTTTCGGCTGATTTGCGCCGCTTCGCGGCGACAGCGGCCGCGCGCATGTGGGCGCAAGGCGGCTTCGGGATAAGGTGTAGGCGAAACTTTGTCTCGCTGTCAAGCGCCGAATCGATGCCGTTAATCATGCAGTTCCTGGGTGGCATCCGAATTTGCGCCTTCTCCCGCTGATCGCGGGCGGCCGTGTTCCGGGCCGAAAAGCGCGTCATAGACCTTGGCCGCGACCGGTCCGGCCGTTGAGCCGCCGCCGCCGCCGTGTTCGACCATGACCACGACCGCATAGGTTTTTCCGTCCTTCAAGCCCCAGGAAGTTATCCAGGCGTGGTCCCTGTGCCGATAGGCCATTTCGCTGCTTCGCACGCGCCTTTCCCCCAGGCGGACCACCTGGGCGGTACCCGTCTTGCCGCCCATAACCGCGTCGGAGCGGGATATGCGCCGTGCGGTTCCCGTAGAAACGGCGGCGCGCATGGCTTCAAGAATGAAGGTGCGGTGCGGCTGCGGTATCGGCAGTTGCCCGCGTAGCGAAGGTTCTTCGTTTTCAATTAGCAGCGGCTTGAATATCTTGCCTTCATTCAAAAGGGCGCTGATGAACACGGCCATCTGAATCGGCGTCACCAGCGTATGACCCTGGCCGATGGAGGCGTTCAATGTTTCACCGCCCTGCCAGGGTTCGTTGAAGCGTCTTCTTTTCCACTCCCTTCCCGGAACCAGTCCGGGACGTTCGTGCGGAAGCTCGATGCCCGTAACGCTTCCAAAGCCGCAGGCCGTCGCGAAACGCTCGATGTTGTCTATGCCCACGCGTTGCGCCATCTCGTAATAATAGACGTCGCACGAATTGACTATGGACTGCATCATGTTCATAAAACCATGCCCGCCCCGTTTCCAGCAGCGGAAGGTGTGGTTTCCGAGATGCGTTTCTCCGAGACAGGTTACGCCGTTACGCGGGTCTATCTTTTGTTCCAGAAAAAGTCCGACCATCATCAGCTTCCACACTGAACCGGGCGGGTAAGCGCTTTGTATCGCCCTGTTCTGCAAGGGATGTCTGGGGTCTTCGGACAGATTCGTCCAGTCTTCCTTGGAAAGCGTGGTAGTAAAGATGTTGTTGTCATAGCTCGGATGCGTGACCAGGGCACGCACTTTGCCAGTGTAAGGCTCCATGACCACGACCGCTCCCGCCTCCTCTCCCAGGGCTTCAGAGGCGGCCTTCTGCAGGTCTATGTCCAGGGCGAGGGCGATGTTTTCCCCGGCCAGAGGTGGCTGGTCCTGGCGCCTGTTCAACTGGCGGCCGAGCACGTCAACCTCCATGCTGTGCAGGCCCTTTGTGCCGCGCAGCCGTTTTTCCAGCATCAGTTCAAGCCCTTGTTTGCCAACTATGTCGCCCAAGGCCAGCTTGTCGTCGGTGCGCAACTCTTTTTCGCTCGCGTCCGACACATAGCCGATTATATGCGCGAACAGCGGCCCGTGAAGGTAAAAGCGCCTCTGCCTCGTCTCAACGTGCAGTCCGGGCCACATGAAAATCTGCTGCTCAATTTCGGATACCTTTTCAAAAGGGATGTCCGTGGCTACGATCTGGGGCTGAAAGGATTTCACGCGCGACGCGTCCTGTCGGAATTTGGCCTGCAAGGCGGGCAGAGAGAGGCCAGTCCAGCTTGACACCTGGGCCAGGGTTGCCGGAATGTCCGGACAGTCCTCCCGGATCAGTGTCAGGATATACGCGGGTCTGTTCTCCGCAAGCAGACGTCCTTTGGAATCGACGATGATGCCGCGCGTCGCGTAGATACGTTCCTGTCTGGTCCGGTTGGCCAGGGCTTTTTGCGCGTACTCCTCCCCGTGCAGAATTTGCAGAAACCAGAAGCGCACCACAAAGAGCACAAAAATAAAGCCGGTCAGGCAGAAGAGCAGATAAATGCCGAAACGTGGAGGCTGGTACCTGTCGGCGCGGAAATTCAGTTCGGACGGCATGGCTACTGCGCGCCTCCGGCGGCGTTGCCCGGTTTCACAATATGCGCGACGGCCCAGATCAGGGGGATGATCAGCGTCTGGATGACGCTCTCCCCCAACAGGGTCTCAAAATTCATATGAACTCCCTGCACGGCGCACATTAGCCAGGTAAGCAGGAAATGGTAGACGCCAAGGCAGCCGGAGTACAGGGCAATGAAAATAATATTGTCCTTTACAAAAATTACGCTGCCTATGCGAAAGAGCAGCATCTGCACACCATACCAGAGCGCCGCCGCGCCGAAAAGCAGGCTGCCCGTTCCTTCCTGAATCAGCGTGAAAAGAATGAAAAGCCAGAAACATTGCCGCCTGTTTTCTTCTTGCAGGGATATGAGAAAACCGGGGGCAAGGGCGTCCACTCCGGGTATGAACCGCTGGACAAAGAGCGCGCCGGATATGTATGCGCACCACCAGGCGAAGCTGTAAAGCGTCTTCATCGCAACGCGCCCGCAGGCTGTTTTGCGGAATCGTCCGCCTGCGCGGCAGGCAGGGCGGGCGGGGCGCTGCCTTCTTCCATGAGCAAAAGCACTTCCTCCACACTGTCCAAGTCAACTATCGCCTGGGCGTGGACCTGCTGGAAAAGTATCTCATTGCCGGGAGTGACCTGGGTGACCACCCCCACAGGTATGCCCTTGGAAAAAGACGAGTCAATCCCGGCGGTGACGAGCACTTCGCCGACAGTTATGCGCGCGTTCTGCGCCACATAGGCCATTTCCAGGCGCCGTTGCCCGTTTATGCTTCCGGTAATGATGCCGGGGGTTCTGCTTTCCCGGCTGATCACGGCCAGACGAAAACCGGGGTCCGTAACCATGAGCACGGTCGCGGCATGCGGTGAAGCGCGCAAGACCCGGCCCACCACGCCGTTTTGGGTGACGACCGGCGTCCCTGTCAGCGCCCCGTCAAGAAAGCCCTTGTTTATGGTGAAAGTTTTAAGTACGGCCTGAGGGCCGAAGCGTTTGGCAATTACCCTGGCGGCAAAGGCCGGGCGTTTTCGCAATGCCTCCAATCCCAACAGTGCGCGCAGGCGTTGCAGTTCCATTCTGTCTTCAACGGCCAGACTTGCCTCAGCGCGAGCGCGGTCCAGTTCAGAGCGCAACCTTGTGTTTTCCTTGGAAATATCGACCAAGGCCATGTAATGTTCCCACCATTCGCCAACCCTGTCTTTGACCCAGACCACGGGCGAGAGCATGTAGCTGACAATCTCAAGCCCGGTGCGTTCCGCTATGGTATCAAGATAGCCGGTGCGCGCGTTCCATGTGTAGAGGCCCAGGTAGAGGAACAAAAGGACTACGAGGACGCCGATGAGGCGATTGGAAGAAGGCGCGTTAATCTACGCATACCTCCTTGAGGATGTGGAGGTTGTCCAGGGCCTTGCCCGTGCCCAGCACGACTGTGGAAAGCGGGTCTTCCACAACAGTGATGGGCAGGGAGGTTTCATTGCGCAGAAGCTGGTCCAGGCCTTTCAGCAAAGCCCCACCCCCGGTAAGTACGATTCCTCTGTCAACGATATCGGCGGCCAGTTCCGGAGGGGTTTTTTCCAGGGCTTCGCGCACGGTCATCTGAATGGCGTTGACCTGTTCGGAGATGGCTTTGCGTACCTCCTCCGAGGTGATTACGATGTTTTGGGGAATGCCGGTCACCATGTCCCGCCCCCGGACTTCCATCATCAGCTCCGGGTCGAGGGCGGAGGCCGAGCCGATGGTCATCTTGATTTGTTCGGCCGAGGATTCCCCGATCAGCATGTTATACTTGTGCCGGATGTGATTCATTATGGCGGCGTCCATTTTGTCGCCGCCGACGCGCACCGATTTGGAATATACTATGCCGGACAGGGAAATTACGGCGACTTCCGTCGTGCCGCCGCCGATATCGACGACCATGTTGGAAGTCGGTTCCTGAATCGGCAGGTTGGCGCCTATGGCCGCGGCCATGGGTTCCTCGATAAGGTAAACTTCGCGCGCTCCGGCGCTTTGGGCGGATTCCTTGACAGCGCGTTTTTCAACCTGGGTGATGCAGGTAGGAACGCAGACCATTATGCGCGGGCGCACGAGACGGCGCGAGTTGTGCACCTTGGCTATGAAATAGCGCAGCATGGCCTCCGTGACCTCAAAATCCGCGATGACTCCGTCTTTCATCGGACGGATGGCTTCAATGTAGCCAGGTGTCTTGCCGAGCATCTTTTTAGCTTCCATGCCGACGGCCAGGACACGCTTGTCGCGGGTGTTGGTGCGCACGGCGACTACCGAAGGCTCACGCAGGACTATGCCCCGCCCCTTGACATACACGCAGGTATTCGCCGTTCCAAGGTCAATGGCCAAGTCGCTGGAGAAAAATCCGAGCAGGTAATCCAAAATTTTTGGCATAATTATGCAGCCTTATAGCGAAACTGCTCTGGTTGAAACCGTTATGGCCCTCCAGTTTACACTGTTTTTCGGATGTTTTCCATAAAAAGACTAAAGTAAAAATCGGCGCTCCCTGTTATTCGGTATCGTGTATCGCTTAGAGCAATTTCACTTTGAAATTGCTCTGGCGGCCGCGAGAGCGGACGTCCGCCGCGAAGGCGTAGGCGCAATTTATTTGCGGCGACCGCGAAGCGGCGCCTGGAGCCGGCGTGCCTTGCTGAAAAAGTCGTTTCCGACTTTTTCAGCGTCGACTATATAGATGAAACGATTGCGAACGGAGATATAGACAAAAATATTTATTCCGTATATAATAATCCAGACAGCATGCTTGGCGGTTTTTGGCCCGCTCCGCCGCAGAAGGCGGCGTGAGGCAAGGCGCAACGACGTTTGCGCCGTAGCCGATCTTCCACATTACTGATTTCTGCGGAATCAGTAAACACCGGTCATGAGGCCGATGCGCCGCGAAGCGGCGCAAGTCAGCCGAAAACCACGCTTTCCGGTTGACGATCCTGCGCTAAAAAGTATATCTTTTAACGCATATATCAGTAAAATGTTTACATTTTAATGTGGATATCCGTAAGACTCCGAAACGTTACCAAGCAGGGTGAATACATGGAAACAGTATTGTTGAACGGCCGGGACGACGCTTTTATCCGGGCCGTGGAGGAGAGCAGCGGACAGGTGGTTTCCCGATGTTACCAGTGCGGCAACTGTACCGCCGGCTGCCCCATGTCCTTTGCTTACGACTATTCCGTGAGTCAGGTCATGCGGCTGATCCAGGCCGGGCAAAAGGACGCCGTGCTTTCCTCCAAAGCCATATGGCTGTGCGCGGCCTGCAACACGTGCAGCCAGCGATGTCCCAACGAGATCAATGTCGCCGGGGTGATGGACGCATGCAGGCAGATGGCCCGGCGGGAGAAAAAATTCGCCGTTCGCGCCATGCGCGCCTTTGTCGACGCCTTTCTGGATTCCGTCAAATTTAACGGGCGCTCACATGAAGTCGGCATAATGGCCCTGTATATGCTTTATACGGGCCGGGTCTGGACGGATGTGGAACTCGCCCCCAAGGTTCTGCCCAAAGGCAAGATGCCTCTGTTGCCGCATCGCATCAAGGGCCGCTCCGAAGTGGCTGCGATTATCGATCGCTATAAACAGGGACTTTCCGACCCGGAACTTGCCAGGGCGCGTCTTGCAAAAGACGCGGGGGAGGAAAGCGGTAAAGGAAAGGAGGCAGTTTCATGAGCGGCGCCGCCTTTGGATATTTCCCCGGCTGTTCCGGCCTCGGGACTTCGCTTGAATACGAAAGATCGACACGGGCCGTATGTCGCGAACTCGGTCTTACCTTGTGGGACATTCCGGATTGGAACTGCTGCGGTTCCACCCCGGCGCATACGGTGGACCCCGTGCTGTCCGCCGCCTTGTCCGCCAGAGTTTTCGCCCAGGGCGCGAGGGCCGGGATCAGAGACGTCCTCACTCCCTGTCCCAGTTGTCTGAGTAATCTGCGCAACGCCCTGGAACACATGGAAGACGAGCTGTTCGCGGCCAGGGTGGAAGCTTTGACCGAGCGCCCTCTGGAAGCCGGGCACAGCGTCAAATCCGTGCTTCAGGTCATAGTGGAAGACGTCGGCCTGGACAAGGTCAAGGAGCGGGTGCGCCGTCCCCTTACCGGGCTTAAGACCGTTCCCTACTACGGCTGCCTCATGACCAGGCCGGAAAAAATCATGCGCTTCGACGACCCGGAAAACCCGCAAAGCATGGATTTGCTGTTGCAGGCTCTGGGCGCGCAGGTGCTGCCTTTCCCACTCAAAGTAGACTGCTGCGGCGGTTCATTGGGCATACCGGTCAGGGATTCGGTGCCGCGTCTTGCCGGGCGGATACTGGAGCTTGCGGGCGAGCTTGGCGCGGATATGGTGGTCGTGGCCTGTCCGCTTTGCCAGATGAACCTGGATTTGCGCCAGGGACAAATCAGGACCAGGGGCCTGGATTACACCATCCCGGTTCCGTATTTCACCCAGTTGATGGCTTACGCTTTCGGCTTGGGCGACGAAGAAGCGGCTTTCAAGCTGCTGGCGGAGGATGTCGCCCCGGCGTTTTCCTGCATGCGGCGTCGGGCTGAGGAAATCAAAGCTGAAGAGGCGCGCGTGGCCGCGCTCGCGGCGCAAAAGGCCGCCGCCCGGGCCGGACGGGGCGCGCAGAGCCGGGCAAACGGCGCGGCCGGAGGTGAGGCATGAGAATAGGAGTATTCATCTGCCACTGCGGCAGCAACATCGCCGGGACGGTCGACTGCGCCGCCGTGGCCTCGAAAGCTCGCGCGTATCCGGACGTGGCCTATTCCACAGATATTATGTACGCCTGCGCCGAACCCGGACAGGACGCGATTATCGCGGCGATAAAGGAACATCTGCTCACCGGGGTGGTGGTGGCTTCCTGTACGCCCAGAATGCATGAGCCGACTTTCCGCAAGACAGTGGAACGCGCCGGGCTGAACCGCTATATGTTCGAAATGGCCAATATCCGCGAGCATGTCTCATGGATAGGCAAGGATATTGAGGCCAACACCAACAAGGCCGCGGAACTCGTGCGCATGGCGGTGTCAAAGCTGCGCCTGAACAGGGAGCTCAAGCCCAAATCCTTCCCGGTCACCAAGCGTCTGCTGGTCGTCGGAGGCGGAGTGGCCGGTATTCAGGCCGCGCTGGACGCGGCCGACGCCGGACTTGAGGTGATTATGGTGGAAAAACAGCCCACCATAGGCGGCAAGATGGCCAAACTGGACAAGACCTTTCCCACGGTGGACTGTTCAAGCTGTATTTTGGGGCCGCGCATGGTGGACGTGGCCCAGCACCCGAACATCACCCTCTACGCCTACTCCGAGGTGGACAGCATTTCCGGCTACGTCGGAAATTTTGACGTGAAAATCCGGAAAAAAGCCTCCTACGTTGACTGGAGCAAATGCACCGGCTGCGGCCTGTGCACTGAAAAGTGCCCTTCCAAAAAATCCTATGATCGCTTCAACGAAGGTGTAGGCCCGACAACGGCCATCATCATTCCCTTCCCCCAGGCGATTCCGAAAAAGGCCAGCATTGAGCGGGAATACTGCCGCCAGTTCAATACCGGAAAATGCGGGGTCTGCGCGAAGGTCTGCCCCACGGGCGCGATCGATTACGGGATGCAGGACGAATTCATTGACGCCAAGGTCGGCGGCATAGTGGCGGCTACCGGCTATGACCTCATGGACTGGACCGTTTACCAGGAATACGGCGGAGGACGCTACCCAGACGTCGTCACCTCCTTGCAATACGAACGGATGCTTTCCGCTTCCGGTCCTACAGGAGGCCACATCAAACGGCCCTCGGACGGGGAAGAGCCGAAGGATGTGGTCTTTATCCAGTGCGTAGGCTCGCGTGACGTTTCCGTCGGCCGGCCCTATTGCTCCGGTTTCTGTTGCATGTACACGGCCAAGCAGGCCATTCTCACCAAAGACCATATACCGGATTCCCGCAGTTATGTGTTTTATATGGATATACGTTCTCCGGGCAAGGGCTACGACGAGTTCACCCGCCGGGTGCAGGAGGAATATCAGGCGCGTTACATAAGAGGACGCGTTTCCATGGTTTACCCCAAGGGAAAAAAGCTGATCGTGCGCGGGGCGGATACACTTATGGGCGCCCAGGTGGAGATTGAGGCGGATCTTGTGGTTTTGGCCGTCGGGGCCGAGGCCGCCGAAGGAGCGCCGCACCTCGCGGAAAAACTGCGCATTTCCTATGACTCATACGGTTTCTTCATGGAAGGCCACCCCAAGCTGAGGCCGGTAGAGACCAATACCGCCGGGGTGTTTCTGGCGGGGGCCTGTCAGGGGCTCAAAGACATACCTTCCTCTGTGGCGCAGGGCAGCGCCGCCGCGGCCAAAGCCCTGGCCCTGTTGTCCCGCGACATGCTGGATTCCGATCCCCAGATTGCCTCCGTCAACCTCAATCGTTGCGTCGGCTGTCGCAAATGCATAGAGGTATGTCCCTTCAAGGCCATTCAGGAAATCGATCTGCGCGGGCAGCCCAAGGCGGAGGTCATTGAAACCGTTTGCCAGGGTTGCGGGCTGTGCAACGCCACCTGCCCGCAGGGGGCCATACAGCTTTCCCATTTCACCGACAACCAGCTTTTAGCGGAGGTGGAGGCCCTATGTCGGTTCTAAAAGAAAAAGAACTGCGGGTTATCGGTTTTCTCTGCAACTGGTGTTCGTATGGCGGCGCCGACACGGCGGGGGTAGGGCGTTTCGCCCAGCCGACGGATTTGCGTATTGTGCGCGTGCCTTGTTCCGGACGCATAAATCCGCTGTTTGTTCTGAAAGCCCTGCTCGGCGGGGCGGACGGGGTGCTGGTGTCCGGCTGCCATCCGCGCGACTGCCACTATGCGGAAGGAAACTTCTATGCCCGGCGCAGGCTTGAGGTTCTCAAAGGTTTTCTGCCGGTGCTGGGCATAGATCCGCGCCGTTTTGAATACACCTGGGTTTCGGCCTCGGAGGGACAACGCTGGCAGCATGTGGTGACGACGTTCACGGCGAACATCCACGCGCTAGGTCCGGCCTCGTTCAGTCCGGATGCCCCGGAACTGGAAATATTGAACGCGGCGGCGCGTTAAGGAAATGCTGATTGGGACTTTGCCCCAACCCCTGCCGGGGGAAAGATTTCCCCCGGACCCCCCTCAGTTGTACAATCTGAAATATCAACCGAGGGTGCAGGGGGATCCTTCCCCTGCCGGAGGGACTGTGAGAGGCTTTGCCCCCTCGCAGGAATAACTCGGTGTTTCCTTAGAGCGGTTTCATTTTGAAACTGCTCTGGCGGCCGGAGCGGGCGTAGGCTGGAGAGGATCGGACGCATAATCTCAAAGTTAAAATGCTCTAGGAGATTCCATGGCCATACAGGATGATATCAAATCAGCGATTGCCGAAGCCCTGCCGGGTCTGTCCTGTGTGATAGGCTGGGGCGCGGGGCCCGAAGCGTTGCGGGCCGCGCCGCTTTTCATGCGCGACGCGGCTGACGTGGACAAGTTCACTGCCGGTTTTCTGGCGGTGAACAATCCGGCCCTGTTTCTGCCGTCCTTGAAAGGCGCCAAGGTCGGGCTGGTGGTCAAAGGGTGCGATGCGCGTTCCGTGGGCCAGCTTGTCGCGGAAAATCTTGTCAGCCGGGAGGCAATCCATCTCATCGGCTACCCCTGCCGGGGCGTCATTGATATGGATAAGGCAACGGCCGCTCTTGAAGGCAGATGTGAGCCGGGAGAAGTGAAGGGCCTGCGCGAGGAGAATGAGGATATAGTGCTTGACGCGCCCGGCGGCGAGATAAGGCTTGCGAAAAAAGACGTGGCCGCGGACAAGTGCGCCCGCTGCCGTTATCCGAACGCGGAATCCGCCGACGTCTTTGTCGGGGAAAAAGCGGCGCCGGTTGTGGAACGGGACGACTACGCCGATTTGGCCGCCTTTGAGAATATGGCGCTTGATGCGCGCAAGGCTTTCTGGGAAAAGGAGATGTCGCGCTGCATCCGATGTTATGCTTGCAGGAACGCCTGTCCGCTCTGCGTATGTAGGGACCATTGCGTGGCCTCAAGCCGGGAGCCGCATTGGCTCACTCAGGCGGACGGGGTGCGCGACAAGCTCTTTTTCCAGCTGATCCACGCCACGCATCTGGCCGGGCGCTGCACCGGCTGCGGCGAATGCGAGCGCGCCTGTCCGGTCGGCATCCCGCTGCTCACGCTTAAACGCGCTTTCTCCCGCCAGGTTGAGGGCCTGTTCGGATATACCGCCGGCATCGACCGGTCAACGCCTCCGCTGCTGACCTTCAAGCTGGAAGAACCCGCAATAAAGGAGAGGGAGTGGTAATGAGCACCGATACCGCGAAAAAATTCGTCTCCTTCGAGTCTCTGCCGGATTTTCTGGCCCGGCTCGCGCAAGAGTCCCGCGTGTACGCCCCCCGGCGCGAAGGCAGGGCTGTCGTCTACCGTCTTTGGGGTCCGGACGACAAGGCCGAATTCACCGCGCGCCCGACGGAATCCTGCAAGCAGGTGATATTTCCGCGCAGTGAAGCGCTGTTTTACTTCAGCAGAGGAGGGGAGGGAGAAAATCCGGACGCGTCCTCGCTTATCCTGCAGGAAGCGCCCGAACCCGGTCCGGCCGTTATTTTCGGGGCTTTGTCCTGCGACGCGCGCGGTTTTCTGGCCTTTGATCCGGTTTATGACGGCTGCGGGACCGGGGGCAAGGCCAAAGACGTTTATTATCTGAAGCGCAGGGAACTTACCACTCTGGTAGTCAGAACCTGCAAGACTCCACTGAACACCTGCTTTTGCACCTGGGTCGGTGGCGGCCCCGCGAGTTCCGAAGGCGCCGACGCCCTTATGACGGAAATCGGGAACGGCTGGCTTTTTGAGGCGGTAAGCGACAAAGGCGCGGCGCTGTTACAGTCCCTGCCGGACGCCTCGGAGGAACAGCGCGCCGAGGGCGCGGCGTCGCGTGAGGCGGCGCAGGGTGTTTTCCCCCAGCCCGCGGATATCAAGGACGCCCCGGTTTCTTTGCGCGCGCTGTTCGATTCCGCCGCCTTTTGGGAGAAGCAAACCGCGCAATGTCTGTATTGCGGCGCCTGCACCTATCTGTGCCCCACCTGCTACTGTTTCAACATTACAGACGAGAGCAACGGCATCAAAGGCCTGCGTATGCGCTCCTGGGACAACTGCATGTCCCCGCTTTTCACACTGGAAACCAGCGGGCATAACCCAAGGCCCGCCAAGTTCAACCGTTTGAAAAACCGGGTAGGGCACAAGTTTTCCTATTACCCGAAAATCCACTCCGGGCGTTTTTCCTGTTGCGGTTGCGGCCGCTGCATCAAAAGCTGTCCTTCCTCGGTGGACATCAGAAAGATTGTGCTTGACGCCATAAAGGAGGCAGCCAATGTCTGAACGGTCAGCGGCCGCGACGAGCCGCCCGGCTTTTCAGCCGGGTACGCGCAACCCCTATCTGCCCATGCCGGCGAGGGTGATTGAAGCCATTACCGAGACCCCCACCATCAAAACCTTCCGCGTGATTTTGCAGGACGAAACACTGATGCGGGAGTTCAGCTTTGAACCGGGACAGGTCGGACAGCTTTCCCTGTTCGGAGCCGGCGAATCCACCTTCGTCATAAACTCTCCGCCGACGCGCATGGATTATCTGCAATTCAGCGTAATGCGGGCCGGAGAGAACACAACGGCCCTGCATTCCGTGCGGGCCGGAGACATAATCGGTGTGCGCGGTCCCCTTGGCAATTGTTTTCCCTACGAGAAAATGAAGGGCAAGGACATCGTTTTCGTCGGCGGTGGTATAGGCATGGCTCCGCTTCGTACGCTGCTCCTGTTCATGCTGGACAACCGCAAGGACTACGGCAAGATAAGTCTGCTTTACGGAGCGAGGTCTCCACAGGACATGGCCTTTTCCGCGGAACTGCCCGAATGGCTTTCCCGTTCCGATCTGGATTGCGTCTTGACCATAGATCGCGAGGCGGAAGGCTGGCCGCACAAGGTCGGGCTGATCCCCAACGTGCTTCTGGAAATGAACCCCAGCCCGGAAAACACCGTAGCCGTCACCTGCGGGCCGCCGATCATGATCAAGTTTACTTTGCAGGCCCTGGAAAAGCTGCAATTCGCCCCGGAGCAAATCGTGACCACTCTGGAAAAGCGCATGAAATGCGGCATCGGCATCTGCGGGCGTTGCAACATAGGGGAGAAATACGTCTGCGTGGACGGTCCGGTTTTCACCCTGGCCGAACTCAAGGATATGCCGAACGAACTTTGAGCGTCTGAGCCTGGGAATGATTCCCCCGCACCCCCCAGTTGATATTTCAGACGGGTACTACTGAGGGGGTCCGGGGGAAGTTATTTTACCCGGCAGGGTTTGGGGGCGGAGCCCAAATTCCCTGAGAAATCTCCCGGCTCTGCCGGAAGACCAAGAAATTTTAACTCAGCGTTTCCTTTGAAACCGCTCTAAAATTCTATCCCTTTCAGCGCCTTTTGGCCCTGACGCAAAGGATGTTTGAGCGGGATCATCTCCGTGATCAAATCCGCCTCCTTGCGCAGCCACTCCGGCAGGCCGCGTCCGGTCAGCACCAGGTACATGCCGCGCGCCCGAGCCTTGGCGATAAGCCCGCGTAACTCCTCTTCAAGCAACAGACCGCTTCTCAGCGCGTACAAGGCTTCGTCCAGAACAAGCATATCGGCGTCCGGCAACCGTTCCTCCGCCCAGGCCAACACGGAAAGCGCCGCCTGCCGGTGGCGTTCGTATCCGCTGTCCTTGACAAAGAAGCCTGCTCCACCGGCAAAAAAGCGCGTTCCCAGAAGCTCGGACAAGGCCTTCTGCTCGCCCGCGCGTCCACCGCGCTTCATAAACTGGGCAAAGGCCACACCCAGACCCTGGCCGTGCGCCCGCAACGCCTGCCCCACCGCGGCGGACGTTTTTCCCTTGCCGTCCCCCGTGTATACCAGGATCATGGAGATTCCTTTGTCGGACGCATGGTTGTCTCATGGCGCTCTTGCGCAAAAGCGACAAAATGTTTATCATAAACCGGTGGTGAGGGCTAGAGCAGTTCACGAAAGCCGCAACCCCGCAAGGGGGCGCGCGCCGCCGCAGAATGGCAGATTTGGAGGAATTGTTTATTATGTCAGGGAACATTATCCGTAGCCGCTCCAAAGCTTATGCCGAGGCCGGGGTTGATATCAGCGCCGCCAACGAGCTGGTTGACAGAATCCGGTCCATTGCCGCTGAGACCCACACGCACGGCATTCTGTCCGATATAGGAGGCTTTGGCGGCCTCTTCAAGCCGGATACGGATAAAATTTCGGAGCCGGTACTCGCGGCCTCAACAGACGGGGTCGGCACCAAGCTCAAACTGGCCGCTGCCTGGTCCGGGCACGACGACATAGGAATAGATCTTGTGGCCATGAGCGTAAACGATATTTTAGTTCAGGGCGCCAATCCATTGTTCTTTTTAGACTATTTCGCGACCGGCAAACTCGATCCGGTTCTGGCGGAGCGGGTTATAAAAGGCATAGCCACCGGATGCAAACAGGCCGGCTGCGTTCTGTTGGGTGGAGAAACCGCTGAAATGCCGGATATTTACATCCAGGGAGAATACGATCTGGCCGGTTTCTGCGTCGGTATAGTCGGAAGCGACAAAATTGTGGATGGTTCAAACGTCAAGGTGGGAGATTCCATCATAGGCATCGCCTCCTCCGGCCCGCACTCCAACGGTTTTTCCTTGATCCGCAAAATCCTGAAGGAAAGCGGCCTGGGAAAGGATGATATTCTCCCCGGCACTCAGCAAACGGTCAGCGAGGTACTTCTTGCTCCCACGATCATTTATGCCGAATGCATCCGCAATCTTATGCGCGACTTTACCCTTTGCGGCATGGCGCATATCACCGGTGGAGGGTTTTACCAGAACATACCCAGATCCCTGCCCGGACAGGTCAAGGCGGTAATCAACTTTCAATCCTGGGCTATCCCGCCGGTTTTTCACTGGATCAAGGAGCAGGGCAGGCTGGATTGGCCTGATATGTTGCAGATTTTCAACTGCGGCGTAGGTTTCGTGATCGTGGCCCATAAGGAAGACTGCGAGGAAATAATGCAGCGCATCCGCGCCCTGCAACTCAGTTGTTTCGAGATAGGTTTCATTGAACACTCGTCAGACAAAAACGAGGAACAGGTCGAAGTGCTTTTCTGACGGCTTCAGGCGTCATGTCGATCGCGGAAGGTAATGACGCCGGACACCGGGTGAAGTCGGCGCGGGCGGCGTGAGCAAAGCAAAAAGGGATGAGGCCGTTGCCGCCGGGATTGACATTGGGACCGCGGTGGCTATAATTGGCGCGTCGCGTCGGCCTCACGGCCGATGTTTACCGATTTCCGCGGAAATCAGTAATAGAAATAGCGGGAATAGTTCAACGGTAGAGCGCAAGCTTCCCAAGCTTGAAGTTGCGGGTTCGAATCCCGTTTCCCGCTCCAGAAAATGAAAAGCCAAAAGGCTTTAAAATAAATTCTCTGGCTGATGCAAGTTCTGAGTAGACATTATGCTATTATAAAAGCAAATCCGTTGTTCAGGGAGGGGCGTGAAAATAGGCGCATGACTATAAGAAAAATTGTCGGGGCTCTAAAATATTAGCTGTTTCCTATTTCCGGAAATAGGAAATGAGTCCGCTACTCCGCGAAAATGCGAAGGATTTCCTTCTGCGATTCGATCTCTTGCTGTAAAATTAGTTCTATGAACTCGGCATCATCGCCGCTCATCTGAGCATGGCGCAGAGAATCAATGTACTTCTGCCGAATAACCGGATGAATCTGCACAGGCAGAAAACCATGCTGGATTAAGACAGTGTTCATGGCAAGGCGGGCGATGCGTCCATTACCGTCGCTGAAGGGATGGATGGACACAAGTTTTTCGTGAATTTTCGCGGCCTGGATGGCCGGGTGCAGCAAAGACATACCCGGCATTATCTTTTCAAACAGGTCTTGCATCAGGCCAGGAACGTTTTTGGCGGAAGGGAATTTGAATGTTGCACCGGTGACAAATACCGCTGTTGTCCTGTACTCACCAGCGGTTCCGGTTTCCATACCCCCTTCAAGCATCCCGTGCATGGTCAGAGTATCCTGCTCGGTAATGCCTTTTTTCCCCATCAAGCTGAACATATAATCGTACGCCTTGGCGTGCCCAAGGGCAGCCATGGTTTCCTGCAAGGTTTTGCCCCCTACAGTTATGCCGTCTTCTAAAAGAATTTTCGTTTCTGATTCTGTGTAGGAAGACCCCTCGATGGCGTTACTTGTCCAGGTAAGTCCCAGCCGGTAGTACTTACGCAACTGAACAAGCATATCGCCCTCGTATGGGCGAAGGGCGGCGATTTTCACTTGCAGATCATTGATACGGGCTATGCGGTCACTTTGG
>JAISZH010000129.1 GCA_031269345.1 Desulfovibrio sp.
GCAAGGATTTGCGCTGCAAATCCTTGCAGAGCGGTTCATTCGTGAACTGCTCTAAAAACCAATTCTTCGCGGGAGTTGAGAAAATCCCCCGCGAAGAAGTTAATCTGGGCTTATCGCCCGTTGTTGGAAGTGCGCTATCTGTATCTTCCGTTTTTTACCCGCCCGGCCAGATACCGGAGATAACGGAAAGGAAACGGAAGCGGAAAGTGACAACGCTTCAGGACAAAGTCAGTGCCAGGGACATCCGAATTCTCGAGACGGTTATGTCTCTTTCGGTCAGACAAGCGCCCATATTGCCGCTGGCCGCCCGCAGGCAGTCCCCCAAACTCCCGCAATACCATGCCGGCATCATAAGCGCGCCTCTGTCTGAAACTGTCCCGGGCATCTGACCACTCCTGGTAATATATATATATAGTCGCCGCATGAGCGGCGTTATTTTCAATCCGCTCCGAAGCATTTCAAGTGTGCAATTCCTGTGAACCGGCGGCGTTCGGCCAAAACGCGGAAACGTCCGGTTATATCCGCTGTGCGTCGCGCCGCCGGGCAATTCCGAAACGAAATCGCAATTGCAGAATAACGAAGCGCGGGGAAAAGAAAATCACCCGAACGGGTGATTTTTTCGGAATACTTCGCGTTTCCGGATCAAAACGATATCGTTTCTGATCCGGAAACGGAATTATACGGCTTGGGGATCTTCACCCAAACCGAAGGCTTTGGCCACCAGCGAGGCGCGTCCGGAGACGTCCAGCTTGGCGTACATGTTGTCCAGATGCCGTTTCACGGTGTTAGCGGAGACAAAGGCGGCGTCGGCGATTTCCCGGTTGCGCATGCCCTTGCAGACCATGCGCAGAATTTCTTTCTCCCGGTTGCTCAGCACCTGTTCCCAGATCGGGAGCAGGCGTTTTTCCGCCTTGCGCAGGAAGGCCAGCAACAGGTCGGTCGAACCGGGAAGGGCGCACAGGCTGGCCCGTAGTCCGCTCTTTTCGACAGGGATAAGTGGTCCGGCCTCTTTTGCATCTTCGCGTTCCTCCCTCAAAGCAACCAGACTGTCCGCCGTCCGCCCGGATTTTTGCGCCGCCGCCGATGCGGGGGAACCGCTCACGGCCAGTTCCGGCTTTTGCCCGGCTTTCGCTCCGGGGTTTCCGTCCGTCCGCACGAGTTTTCGGCCGTCCTCCAACGCGTCCGGCTCCTCTTTCGTCCCAAGAAAATCCAGTCCCGTCCGAATCATATTTTGAACCACATCTTCTCCGGTGCCCTCGTCCATACCGCCGAACATTTCGCCCGCGGAGCGGTTCATGAACCTGATCTCGCCCGCCCTGTCCGTGATCACCATCGCTTCAGGAGAACAATGCATGGCTTGGCGGAAAATTTCGCTTTCGCGTTTAAAAGCCGAGTACCGCAAGCCATTGGACATGCTGACTGCGATGAAACGGCTGAGGATTTCCACCATCCGTACCTCGGCTGGCCCGAAAGGCCCGTTCTCGGTGACGCGCGAGAAGTGCAAAGTGCCGGCCATCTGCCCGGACAGGCAGAGCGGGGCGTCCAGGAGGTACTCCATCCGTTCCATACCGAAAACCTTGAAAGCCGGATGGGCGCACCACTCTTCAAGACTCATCAGTTGATCCGAGCAGCAGATGGTTCGTTCGGCTTTTACCTTGGCGAACAAAGGGTCTATTTCCCGCCCTTTTTTCTCATAGATGTCCAGAAAACTTTTTTCCACTCCGATGGAGCCTATACCGGTGACCTTCTCTCCGTCATTGTCGTAAACATAGAAACCATAGGTATCCGCAGAAATCAGGCCGGTGATACGTCGCATATAGGCGTCAAACAATTCGTCCCTATTCATATGTCCGCATAATTCCAGCAGGCAGTCCAGCAATTCGCCGGAGTTGCCGTATAAACGTACAGGCATGTTCGCCTCTCGCATGGTGCATCCCCCTCTGACAAGCGCGGTTTGAAGCGCTATAGAGCTAAATGGTCTATAAAATATCTCATAATCAACCTTCCGAAAAATACGTTTCCCGACCCGTTCCCGGCGGCTGTGCCGCCGTGCCGCCATCGCGGGCGACGCCAGAATCCTCATATTCGGATTCCAAATAAAATGTGCCTTTTATTTGGAGAGCCGCAGGAGGGCTTTGCCCTCCGTAAGCGAACTGTTTCAAGCGTTTATTACTATTTTGAGGAGGTTTCTCTCCTTTTCCCGTCCACACACGGACAGGTGAGCCGGTCTTTCCCGGATTTTTTATGAGATAGAAGCTTAACTGTATAGTATAGCCCCCCGCAAAGGTCAATAGCTTGCCAAAGTTTTGTGTTCGGCCGCGGTTTGTCGACATTCACCTCCACCGGGCATTTTTCACAACTGTCGCGTCAAGCGACAATAGTCGCAGCCCCGCAAGGGGGGGGTGCGCCGCCGAAGGCGGCGGAGCGGGCCGGAAACCGCCGGCCGATTTTGAACGAAGCGAAAGGCGGCGTTATCCCGCAAATCGGCGAAGCGATCTTCACGTCTGTTACGGCAGTACGGGCGTGACATGACAACAGGGCGCCGTTTGACAGAGGGGCCTTTGATGGTTATTCCACTTCAGCGATGCAAGACGCGACAAACTGAAAATATCCGCGGTTTGGGGCGTTTCAAGCGCGAAACGGCCGCAAGGATTTGCGGGGCAAATCCTTGCGGAGCATCTCAAGTGTGAAAGGCTCCGGCATTTTAACTTTGAGATTATGCGCCTGGCCCTCTTCAGCCTGATGCCATGTATCGCTTAAAACCACGCATCCGCTTCGTTTTAAGCGATAAGATCGCCCGGCAAAAACACGGCTTTTTGCCGGGCTTACGCCGCCTGCTGCGGCACGCCGCGCGGCGCGGAGGTACATCTCCGCGCATGCGGGGAAAACACTACAGCAGCATACTTGCCTCTGATTCTTGGGGGGTACATCCCCGCGCATGCGGGGAAAACGAAAAATTGCGGAAGACGCGCGCGCGGCCGGTGCGTCAAATGCTCGGCCTGCGGCCGGTTTTGCTGATCCAGATGTCAAAAATTATATGCGAGACGAATATGGCCGTGAACATGGAAACCAGAACTCCGATGCTCAAGGTGACGGCAAAGCCCCGCACCGGCCCTGTCCCGAACTGATAAAGAATCAGGGCGGCCAGAATGGTGGTCAGGTTGGAGTCCGTAATGGCCAGCATGGCACGGGAGAATCCCGCCTCCACCGCCGCGGCCGGAGTGAGCCCCCGGCGCAGCTCTTCCCTTATGCGTTCAAAAATAAGCACGTTGGCGTCAACGGCCATGCCGAGCGTCAACACTATGCCGGCTATGCCGGGCAAGGTGAGCGTGGCCCCGAAAATGGCAAGCCCGGCAAGGATCATGAGAATGTCCAGAAAAAGCATCAGACCGGCGATTACCCCGGACAGGCTGTAGTAGACGCACATAAAGACAATGATCGCCACGCCTCCGACAAAGGCCGCCGTAACGCCCTTGTTGATGGATTCCTGTCCCAGGGAGGGGCCGACGGTGCGCTGTTCCATGATCAGAACAGGAGCCGGCAGGGCGCCGGCGCGCAGCACCACGGCCAGGTCGCTGGCCGTCGCCGGAGTGAAGTTTCCGGTGATGCTGGCCCGTCCCCCGTCAATCTTGCTTTCGATCCTGGGGGCGGAATACACTTTGCCGTCCAGCACTATGGCCATTCTCTTGTTGACGTTCTGCCCGGTCACGCGGCTGAAAATATCCGCCCCCCTCCGGTCGAAGGTGAGGCCGACTATGGCGTTGCCGGACTGGTCAAAGGCCGGCGCCGCGTTGGTTATGTGCTCGCCGGTAAGCGCGACCGCCTCCTCCACGGCCAGAGGCGTCTGGACGAAGTTGCCGTAAGCGTCTTTGAATTCCTGAGGCAGGATTTGCACTCCGCGCGGGACGTTGCGGTTTTTGGGATCTACGTCGTCGCGCACGATGCGGAATTCCAGATGCGCCGTCTTGCCGATGATTTCCACTGCCCGCTGCGGGTCGGACATGCCCGGAAGCTGGATGCTGATGCGGTTGCCGCCCTGTTCCTTGCGCACATCCGGCTCGGCCACCCCGAACTGATCAATGCGGTTGCGTATGGTGGTCAGGGCCTGATCCACGGTCAGCACCAGGATTCTATCCCTGGCGGCACTCGTCAGACCCAGGATATAGGCGACGCGCCCGTCCGAAGAGGGAGTGGCGGACACAATCTCCATCTGGTCGAAGAGATCTGACAGCAGGGTCCGGAACTGATCGGTTTTTTCCGCCGAGGCCAGGCTGAACTCAAGGCGTCCTTCGGGAGAAAGGATTGGCCTGGTCATGAGGATGCCCTTGGAGGCAGCCTCGCTCATCAGGTCTTGACCCATCTGCGACAGAGAGGTTTCCAGGGCTTTTTGCGTTTCCACTTCCAGGGTAAGGTGTATGCCTCCCATCAGGTCCAGTCCGAGGTTTACCCTTGAAGAGGGCAAAAGAGCGGCCAGACCGCTTTTTTCTTTTTCCTTTTCGCCGGGCGCTGGAGGAGGGAAGAGAAAGGTCGGCAACACGAAGATCACCGAGACCAGCAGGATGATCGCGACCAGCGGTATGCGCCAGATAAGGCCCTGTTTCATCAAAAATTCCTTACAGGCGTGAGCAAAGGCAGGGTGCTTGCTTCGCTCGCGCCGCCTGCGGCGGCTTAGTCCGGCGTTCCGGTGTTGTCATTCGCGGAATGTCGTGACACCGGCCCTTGCGCGCCACCGTCATTTATCTTTGCCGTCTGCCGGCACGCCGGATGCTTCATCCGCTTCGGGTGGCGCCTCCCCGTCCGTTTCCGCCTTCGGGGTTTCGGACTCCGGCGCGGGTTCGGCGTCTTTATTGAGATGGATGTCTTCAGCGTCCGGTTCCGCGGCCCTGTCGGTCTCGCGGGCGGGTTTTCTCGCGGTCTTGCCTTTGGATTCGACGCCTTTTTTCGTCTTTTTGATCGGCTCGATCCTGGCCTGGGCGATCACCGAGGTCACCGCCGCCCTGGATATTTTCAGCTCTATCTCGCCCGCATCCAGGATAACATAGTTTTCCGTCGTTTCCAGGATGCGCCCGTAGATGCCGCCGCTCGTCAGAACTTCATCGCCCGGTTTCAGGCCGGCGAGCATGTTTTTAAGTTCTTTGGCGCGTTTTTGTTGCGGGCGGATGAGCAGGAAATAAAAAACCGCGAACATGAGAATAAGGGGGACAAAAGAAGTAAGGGCATCTCCTCCTCCGCCCCCGGAAGGGGTGGGTCCCATGGCGTAAGCGATACTGCTGAGCATAGTTCCTCCAAAATTGGGGCGGGCTGCGTAATCGACATTGCTGCGCCCGCGCTGAAACTGAAGTCAATACACGTTCAACGGAAAAGAGGCAATATTTTTATCATCTCACGTCGACTGCGGGCGGGAGTTGGCTGACGAGCGGGTTTTC
>JAISZH010000135.1 GCA_031269345.1 Desulfovibrio sp.
GTGGCCGTGGCCAACGATACGCCCAAGAATACCCTGTTCACGGTGGAAGAGCGCGTGGACATGGTGCGCGAGTCCTTTGCCGACGACCCCAGAGTGGATGCGGAATGTTTTGCCGGGCTGACGGTGGACTACGCGGAACTGCGCGGGGCCAGGGTAATCGTGCGCGGGCTGCGCGCCGTGTCCGATTTTGAATATGAATTTCAGCTTACGCTCCTGAACCGCAAAATGAAACGCCATATCCAGACAATCTTTCTTATGGCCGACTATCAGTGGCTCTACATCAGCTCCACCGTGGTCAAGGCCGCAGCGAGACTCGGCGGAGACGTGCGCGGACTGGTGCCGGACATAGTGTACTCGCGGATGCGGGAAAAGTTCGGCTATCCCTATCCTCTGGAACCGGAACCAGACCGGGACGGCTAGATGGTGTCGTCATATGGTTGATAATACTGTGAAATTATTTGAAAATCTCTGTCCCGCAACACTATAAAATATTCAAATATTTTCAGCGTGTTATAGACGTAGCGACGACACCATCTAGTTTGAATGCGACTTGGCATAAGGAGCTGTACCCAAACCGGGAGAGAAAGGTTAAACATGCTGCGCGTTCTGGTGGTCCTGCCCTTTTACGGAGGCTCTCTTCCCATGGGGCGCTTCGCGGTGGAAGGTTTAAAGGAAAACGGCTGTTTGACGGAAGTTTTTGAAGCCCCGGCCTTTTATCCGGCCTATGCCGCTCTCAAAGACCTGCGGGTGGGTTCGGAGCGTCTGGACAGACTGCAGAACGGACTCTTGCAGCACATCTCGCAGTGCGTCATGGCCAAGGTGGAGGCATTCGTCCCGGACCTCGTCCTGTCCATGGCCCAGGCGCCGATGAGCGTAACGGCCCTGAAACGCCTGCGCCGCGAAGGCATAGCCAGCGCCATGTGGTTTGTCGAAGATTTCCGCGTCTTTACCTACTGGCGGGCCTTCGCCCCCTATTACGACATTTTCGCGGTCATTCAGAAGGAACCATTTCTGGACGAACTTGCCGCTTCAGGTCTTGAAAACGTCCTCTACCTGCCGGCGGCGGCCCTGCCGTCTCTGCACCGGCCTCTTGAACTCAGCGCGGACGAAAAGAAAGAATTCGGGGCGGAGCTTTCCTTTGTCGGGGCGGGGTATCCCAACCGCTGCCGGGCCTTTTCCCGTCTGGGGCGCTTTGGCCTCAAATTCTGGGGGACGGAATGGGAAGAAGCCCCGGATCTGGCCCCGTTCTGGCAAAAAAAAGGCCAGCGCATCAACTCCGAAGATTGCGTGCGCATTTTCAACGCCGCGACCATCAATCTGAACTTGCATTCCAGTCCCCGCCCCGATCCCCCGGTCGCCCCCGGAGATTTCGTCAACCCGCGCACCTTTGAAATCGCGGCCTGCGGCGCTTTTCAACTGACGGATCAACGCTCTCTTCTCCCGGAATTGTTCGCCCCCGACGAAATAGCCGTCTTTTCCGATCTTGACGACATGCTGGAAAAAATCGTTTACTATAAAAACCGGCCGGAGGAACGCAAAGCCATTGCCCTTCGCGGACGCGCCCGCGCGCTCGCCGAACACGGCTATGCCGCGCGCATGAAAACCCTGCTTGATTTCGCGGCAAAGCGGCTGCCGGGTTTCGGCCGCCACAAGGAAACCGCCTGGCCGGACAACATGCCTCAGGATATGCGCAGCGCAGCCGACGCGTTGCTTGACGAACTCAATCTTCCAGGGAGCGCCTCCTTCTCCGACCTTATAACCGCCGTGCGCGCAAAACGCGGAGTTCTTTCCGACGTGGAAACAGCCCTGCTTTTCCTTGATGAATGGAAAAAACTCTACCCGGACTAATGCCATGTATCGCTTAAACCTACGTATTCGCTTCGTTCTAAGCGATAAGATCGCACGGCAAAAACGCGCAAATAAATTGCGCTTACCCCTTCGCGACGGGCGTCCGCTCTCGCGGCCGCCAGAGCAATTTCAAAGTGAAATTGCTCTAAATGCCTGAGGATCACCCCATATGAAAAAAGCACTGCTTATCCTCCTGGCGGGCGCGACCGGATTGATTATCGCGGTCGTGGCCCTGATCGCCGTCATATCCGCCACCTTCACCTCTGATGATTACAAAAGGCTGATCGCTAAAGCCGTGGAAAGCTCCACCGGCAAAAAGGCGACTTTCCAGGGCGACGTCTCCCTGAACTTTTTCCCGGAAGTCCAACTGAAAACCGGCAAAATTACCATTCTGGACAGCGGGGAGTTCGGCGGCGAAGAGTTCCTGATCGTGGAAAAGCTTACCCTTTCCCTGGCGCTGACGCCTCTGCTCAACGGAAATGTGGAGGTCACGGAAGCGCTTTTGTCCGGCGTTAACTTGAACCTGAAAACGGCCTCCTCGGGCCGGAACAACTGGGACACTTCCTCCGGCAAAACAAAACCGGCGAGCAGGATCGGCGAAGAGGAGGCAAAAGAGAAGGCTGAAAAATCCTCACGCCTGAACCTGCGCATGGAAAGCGTCGACTGCACGGACGTCTCCGTCTCCTATCGGAACGGGATGAACGGCGAAAGTTACAGTCTGCTGTTGAAGGAACTGAACATGCCCGGCTGGCCGGTCGGGGCAATGGCGCCCCTGCGCCTTGCCGGCAGCGCGCGCGATGAAAAAAGCGGAGCAAAGGTCGCTTTCAGCCTGAAAGCGGCGGCGGGACTGGACCTGTATGGCGCGCCTGTGGTTTTGGAGATTGAAGACCTTGGCCTGAGCCTTGAAGCGCAGGACGGCTCGCCGCTGCGCATGAAGAGCGGAGCCAGACTGGAATTTTTCTCCCCCCTGCGCTGGTCGCTTGCGAATTTGCGGGGCAACCTGTCAGCTCCTGCCGAAGGGGCGAACCCGGCCATGTCCACGGATTTCTCCGGCCAGTTCCAAAGCTCCACAAAAAACGGGGAGAACAGGCCCCTGCTTGCAGGAGAACTGAAGCTTAAAACATTGGACCTCGACCGCTTCCTCCAGGTTCTTGAAAAGCTCAGCCGGACGCAGAACAGTGAAGTGAAAGGAGCGCCCAATCTGCCGAAAACCAAAGTCGCCGGCAAACCCGCGCCGGAAACACAGAAGACGCAGCCCCCCGTTCCGAACCGTAAAGACGTTGACCCCGGAGTGGACCTTGACCTGCGCCTTGGCGCGGACAGCATCACTCTGCGCAAAATCGCCGTGACCGGTCTTGCCGCTGAAGTAAAACTGCATGACGGCAATGCAACAGTGCCGTACAGCTTCAAAATTTTTCAAGGAGAACTCAGCGGGCGGGCCGTCCTCGACCTGCACGGACCGGCGCCTGCCTTCGCCCTTTCCGCCTCCCTGCGGGATCTGGACCTGCTCAAGGCGAGCGAAACCCTTGTGGACAAATACCGGGTTAGCGGCAAGCTCAAGGCTTCCCTCGACATCAAGGGAAAAGGACAGAATCCCGCAGCCGTCCTGCACAGCCTTGAGGGAAAATTCTCAGCCTCCGCCGTCGGGGGTGAAGTGAGCGGGTTCAAGCTCATCCCGGCGGGTCTGCCCGGCCTGAACCCGCTGCCTGAGGCCATCCCCTATCAGAGCGCCAGCGCAAGCGCCGCCATAGACAAAGGGACCGCGCTCACGAAGGATATTTCCCTGCAATCCCCCCTGCTCACGGGCAAAGGCGGCGGTACCTTGCACATCGCCTACAGCCAGCTCGACCTCGGCCTGGACTTCATGCTGGGAGGAGAGCCGCCGGCCGTGCCGGTGGGCATACACGGACCGCTGAACTCCCTGTCCTATGAAGTGGATATGCGGACTTTCCTGCGCAACAGCGCGGAAGCCGCGGTCAACACGCCCAAGGCCGCGGTGGACGCGATCAGGAAATCCGGCGGGAGCCTGAAGGATTTGGGGGGCAGCCTTCTGCGGCGCGGAAAGCAATGAACGGGAGCCAATCAGGG
Source organism: Desulfovibrio sp. (assembly GCA_031269345.1). Lineage (GTDB taxonomy): Bacteria > Desulfobacterota > Desulfovibrionia > Desulfovibrionales > Desulfovibrionaceae > Frigididesulfovibrio. The sequence continues at coordinate 3,937 of JAISZH010000135.1, forward strand.
TATTTCGAGTGTGAAGAGATGCTCTCTGCCGCTCATCGGAAAGATTGAGCATCCTGCCGTGTTTGTTCTCCTTTCTCTTCCCGGTTTTCCGCCGTCCCGGACAGGGGCGGCCGCTGATCGGGAAAAATGGCAGGATTGACGCGTACTTTGGCCTTTTTAAGCTGACGCCGCAACCAGTCCGCGTAGACCACGGGCATCTTCTCTTCAAAGAGGGCCTGCTCTATGCGGCGGGATATTTCAGCCGGTTCAAGCAACGTGGGAGGGGTTTTCCGCAAAAGCACCAGGGACCGGTAGCCGCCCTCCACCTTCTTGACCGCGGATGCCTGACCGGGTTTTAAGGAGGCGAGGACCACCGCGGCATCGGGCGCAAGCAGCTCGATGCCCATGTTGATGTCATGGATGGTCACCAGATGTTTTTTCCGCACTTCGGCCGCGTCCTGCCCGGCAACGATGTCAGCGCAGGCGGCCGCCACGGTTCTGCTGTCCTGTCCCGTAACGCGCAAAAAATGCCAGAGTTCCGGAACCGTGAATTCATCCGCGTGCGTGCGGTAATATTCCTGGGCCTCGTCGGCGCTGATGCTGACCTCCTGACGCAGGACACGGGCGGCGAACTGCTCCACCAGCAGACGGCGTCCAAGCCTCTCACGCCAGCCCTCAAGCTCAATGCCGAGGCCCAAAACCGTTTCCTCAAAGGCTCCTTCGGGATAATCGGCCCGGATGCGCGCTTCCTCGGCGTCCAAAGCGCCGGGGGCAAGACCCATTCCCTTGTTTTCCATATAAAGGCAGACCAGGGTTTCTTCAATAAGCCGGCTTAAGGCGTGGCTGTACTGCATTTGCAAAACGGCCTCGTCAGGCTCGGAAGCCTCGGGTGAAAAACCGGCGAAAAAACTTACCCTGGCCGCCTCCAGTTCAACAAAGGAAATGCCCCGCCCGTTCACCTCCGCCACGTCTCCGGGCGCGGCAAGGGCCGGGGCGGCGGAAAAAAGGATCAGCAGACCCAGCAGGCAGGGCAATATTCGCAAGAAAATCATATTGATGTCCTTGCAGGCATTTCACATGTGAAATGCTCCAGAAGGGAGAAGTTTCGGACCATAAACGAATCTCGAATGAAAACAATCAAATGAATCTCGAATGAAAACAATCGGCGCAATCAGTCGGTTTCCGCTTTTCCCGCATCCCATAAATCATACAGAACGGCGCGCGCCTTGTCCAGAGCCGGGGGAAGGTTCACGTCCTCCAGGGGAATCTCCAGCGTTGCCGGAGGCAAAAGGCGTACCTGCGGTTTTTTTTCCCGCAGATCAAGAACAAAAGCCACAAGCCGCGCCGGCTCAAGGCCGGAATCCCCGGTAAAGCTCAGACGCAGCCGATCCGAAAAAACATCCGCTTTGCTCACCTGATGTTTGCCGAGATAGCGCTTGAAATCAAGGACGGCGACAAAATTCGCAAGCTCGGGCGGCAACCGGCCGAAGCGATCGCTTATTTCCAGCACGGCATCGCGCATGGCCTCCTCATCCGGGGCGGAGGACAAAATTTTGTAATAGCGCATGCGCTCTTGCCCGTCCTTCATGTAGGTTTCCGGGATAAAAGCGGGAACGCCAAGCGTCAGTTCGGTCTCCACCCGGCTTTGCACGGGTTCTCCCTTGAGATCGGCCACAGCCTCCTCCAGCATCTCCAAAAAGAGTTCCATGCCGATACGGTTGATGTGGCCGCTTTGCGATTCTCCGAGAATGTTGCCCGCGCCGCGCAAACGCAAATCTTCCATTGCCACCTGAAATCCCGCACCCAGAAAATCCATGTCCAAAATTATGCCCAGGCGCTTGCGCGCTGTTGCCGGCAAATGTTCCGGATCAGGGACCACAAAGACCGCGAAGGCCTGACGATCCGATCTGCCGACCCGTCCGCGCAGTTGATACAACTGGCCGAGCCCGAACATGTGGGCCTGATCCACGACCAAGGTGTTGGCACGCGGAAAATCAAGCCCGGATTCTATAATTGCCGTGCAAACCAGAATATCCAGCTCACCGCGCCAGAATTTGCGCATATTATCTTCCAGGGCGCTTTCCGGCATCTGCCCGTGCGCGAGGCCAATCCGGGCTCCCGGCGCGAGAGACCGGACATAGGCGGCCACATCCTCAAGCCCCTGCACGCGGTTATAAACCCAGAAAACCTGCCCCTGCCGCGCCAGTTCACGCTCCAGCACCGAACGCAGCAAAGCGCCGTCGCGCCCGGTCAAGGCGGTGGACACCGGCCTGCGCTCCGGAGGCGGGGTTTCCATGACCGACAGTTCGCGGATGCCGGACAGTGAAAGCTGCAAGGTTCTGGGTATAGGCGTGGCGGTCAGGGTCAACGCGTCCACGTTTTTACGCATTTCCTTAAGGCGTTCCTTGTGCCGCACCCCGAACCGCTGTTCCTCATCCAGAACAAGAAGGCCCAGATTGGGAATCGCCACATCTTTGGAGAGGATACGATGGGTGCCTATCAGGATGTCTATGCGCGCCTTGGCCGTGGCCTCCAGCACTTCCTTCTGCTTGCGTGGAGACACAAAGCGCGAAAGCAGGCCTATATTGACGGGAAAAGAGGCGAGACGGGCGCGAAAAGTCTGATAATGCTGCTCCGCCAGAATGGTGGTCGGACACAAAAGCGCCGTCTGGCGTCCATTCAAGGCCGCCCTGAAGGCCGCGCGCAAGGCCACTTCTGTCTTGCCGAAGCCCACGTCGCCGCAGATCAGCCGATCCATGGGCTCAGGCTTTTCCATGTCCCCCAGCACGTCTTCTATGGCCCTGGCCTGATCCGGCGTTTCCTCAAAACCGAAGCCAGCTTCGAATTCCCGGTACATTTCATCAACAGGGGCATAGCTGAAGCCCTTGACAACCTTGCGCAGGGCGTACATGCGCACAAGGTCGGCCGCGATACGCTCCACCGCCTTGCGGGCCTTGTCCTTGCCGGCGCTCCATGACGCGCCGCCCAAACGATCCGGGGCAGGATCCGCTCCGTCCGCGCTTTTGAAACGCTGCACCAGGGAAAGACGGTCCACCGGCAGGTAAAGCTTGTCTTCCCCGGAATACTGCAAAAGCAGATAATCATTCTCCGCCCCGCCCAAAGCCATGCGCAAAAGACCACGGAATATTCCCACCCCATAGTCCCTGTGCACCAGAAAATCGCCTTCCGCCAAAGAATCATAATCTCTCAGGCCGTGAAAGGCGCTTTTCGGAATCTTCCTTTCTTTTTCCGCATGTGGCTGGAGTACGTCCTCTCCCAAGACAAGGCAGCGCTCGAAGGCCAGGTACAGACCCCTGCGAAACGGCGAAACCAGGGCGAAAAGGCCGTTTTGAGCGAGGTCCAGCCGCAGATGCGGATTGATCCCGTCCTGGGCGGCCAGTTTGAGAAACCGCGCCCGGGACCGCTCCGAGGAAAAGCTCAGGATTAGCCGACCGTCTCCCGGCCGGACGAAATCTTCTCCCGCGCCCTCTAAAAGTCTCAAACCGCCGAAAGGCCTGTCTTCCATCCGATGCGCCCCGCCATACGGGGCGACCCCGTCCCGGCTTCCCCGCCCGGCACGTCCTGAGGAAGGGCGGCCGCCTCTGTCCTGAGCGGCGCCGTACAAGGAACATTCCCGCATCAGGGCGACAAGATGCTGCCAGGGACGCTCCCTGGCCTCGTTTTCCGGGAAGAGTTCCTGGTGGGCGAAAAAGCTCCGCTCCCGCAAATCCAGGCTGTCCTCCCCGGGCGGGCCGACAGGCAGATCTTCGAAACGTATCGCCTTTTTACCGGACAAAAACCTTTCCAGCCCGGCCGCTTCACGCAAAACATAGGAGGGAGGCTGGCGCAGTCCCCTGATCTGTCCCTCCCGTTCAAGCCGCGCCGCCCAGGCCGTGTCCGCCCGCTCCAGTGCAGAGGCGCAAAGGGCCGCGTCCGGCAAAAGCCAGACGCAGTCAGCCGGCAGCCAGTCCTCAAGGCAGGAGCTTTGCCCGTAGAACATGCCGGGAAACAAGACATCTCCCCCGACGCCCGTGGTGCGCATAAGCCCGGCCAGATCCCCGGCCGAAAGCCTGCCAGCCCGCTCCTCGCTTTGCCAGAAGGCTTCAGCCTTCTCCATCATCCGGCGTCCGCCGAGGATCGGAGAAACCGGAATCAGCGACGCCTCCGCCACATCGGCTATGGACCTCTGGGAGGCGGGGTCGAACAGGCGCATGTCTTCCAGAGTGTCGCCGAAAAATTCCAACCGTAGCGGATAACGCCGGCCGGGGCAGAAAATGTCCAGAATATCGCCGCGCGCCGCCACCTCTCCCGGAGCCGCCACCACCGGCATGCGCGCGTATCCCCACTCCGCCGCCTGTTCCAAAATAAGCTCCGGCGGCAGATCAAGACCCTTCCGCAGTTCAAGATCGTTAGCGTCAAAGATGTCCGGAGGCGGCAGACGCAACAGAAAATTGTCCAGAGTGGTGAGAAGCCCGAAAACTCCGTCTTTGCGGCGCAGGGAATAGAGCGCGGCCATCCGCTCAGCCCACGCGTTTCTTCCTCCGGCAAAAGGAGGATGCTGCGGCAGGACCACAAAGGGGTCCTCCCATACAGGACGCAGAGGGGAAGGATCGGAGAACGATTCTTTGGGATTGAATAAAGCGAGAAGAGCACGCAGTTCGCTAAGAACAGCCTGACTATGGACGCAGACGACGACGCTGCGCTTGCGTGCCAGCAGTTCAAGGGCCAGACGCGCCACAGTTCCCGGACCGGAATGCAAGACTCTGACGCCAGCGGCGCTTGCGCCAAACCGCTCAAGAAGTATATCAAAAGGGGAAGACAGAGAACACCCCGATCCTGCGACCGATAAAAATTTCCCATTCCGGAGAACACACGCGGCATCCGGAATCGGAAAACGGAGATTTTTTTTCTACAGTTTGGTCAGGGATTCGATCACTTCCCCGGAGAGCAGCTTGTCAAGATCCAGAAGGATAAGCAGCCGATCCTGAAGTTTGCCCACACCGCTTATATACTCGGAATCAAGGCCGGACACCACCGGCGGCGGGGGTTCGACCGTGCCCGCCGGAATACGCAAAACTTCAGACACGGAATCCACCACAAAACCGACTATCATGTTGTTGATTTCGATGACTATGATGCGCGTATGCTTGTCATGGGCCTTGGAATCAAGGCCGAAACGTCTGCGCAGGTCAATAATCGGAATAACTTTGCCGCGCAGGTTTATAACCCCTTCCACAAAGGCTTCCGCCCTTGGCACCTTGGTTATTTCCATGGTACGGATTATCTCCTGCACCTTCAGTATATCCACCCCGAACTCTTCCTCGCCGATGCTGAAAGTCACAAGCTGGAGGAGTTCATCATCCTGTCTTTTGGTTTCGTCCATGTCACGCCCTCGTTCTGACCGAAAACGGCCGCGCTGTTGCCGCGTTTACGGCATAATCATTCTATTTGAAGCATTTCACACCTGTACTGTCGTAACAGGCGCGCATCCCCTTGCGGGGTTGCGACTATTGCCGCTAATCCCTGTAACCCAAATCAGCGGGCTTGTCACTTGTTTTTTCTTATAATCAGCCGCGGCCCACGCTGAAATAGGCAAAGCCCCGCGCGGACATTTCCCTGGGGGAATAAAGGTTGCGCCCGTCAAAAATTACCGGTGCCGTGAGCGTTCCCCTGACGCGATCGAAATCCGGGGTACGGAACTGGTTCCATTCAGTCGCCACCAGCAGGGCATCGGCCCCGTTAAGCGCCTTGTACTGTTCATCCACTATCCGCACCAGACGGTTGTGTTGGAGCTTTTCCGCCGCCTTCGCGCCCGCGGCCGGATCATAGGCATTGATGATCATACCCTGGTCCGTAAGCTCATTGATTATCAGCATAGCCGCGGATTCGCGCACGTCATCGGTATTCGCCTTGAAAGACAGCCCCCACAGCGCCAGAACCCTGCCCCTGGCCCCTCCTTGAAGGTTGAAGTAATCAAGAATCTTGTGGACCAGGTACCTCTTCTGGCGGTTGTTCACGGAATCCACGGCGGAAAGCAGTTCGGGCGTGACCCCGGCGGCGCAGGCGGTACGTATGAGGGCGCGCACGTCCTTAGGAAAACATGACCCCCCGTAGCCTATTCCGGGATAGATGAAATGCGGCCCTATGCGCTGATCCGCGCCTATGCCCAGACGCACGTCATTGACGTCCGCGCCGACATTTTCGCATATGGCGGCTATTTCGTTGATGAAGGAAATTTTCGTGGCCAGCAGGCAGTTCGCGGCATATTTGATCATTTCCGCGCTACGGATGCCGGTGACAATCATTTTTTCCCTGGAACGGGCAAAAGGCGCGTAAAGCTCACGCATGATCCGCTCCGAATCCTTGTTGTCCGTTCCTATCACCACCCGGTCCGGCTTCAAGAAATCGTTTACCGCGTCGCCTTCCTTCAGAAATTCCGGGTTGGAAACCACGTCAAAAGGAATTTCCACGCCGCGCTGCTCCAGTTCGTTGGCGATGGTCGCGCGCACGGCGTCAGCAGTGCCCGGAGGCACAGTGGATTTGTTCACCACCAGCAAAGGACGCTCCATGTTGCGCCCTATGTCCTCGGCCGCCCGCATGATGTAGCCCAGTTCGCAGGAACCGTCGTCAAGGGCGGGCGTGCCCACACAGATGAAGACTATATCGGCCTTCTCCAGGCCGGCGGAGATGTTGTCGGTAAACGACATTCGCCCGCCCTGAAAATTTCGCTGCACCAGAACTTCCAAGCCGGGTTCGAAAATATGCACTTTTCCCCGGTTCAAATCGTCCACGATCCCGGCGTTCAGATCAACGCAACAGACGCTGTTGCCCATTTCGGATAAACAGGAGGCGCTGACAAGACCCACATAACCGGTTCCCAAAACACACAGGTTCATTATGTATCTCCTTATGCCGTTTCCAGGTGCAACTTATAAAAACTCCTGCCTGGAAACAGAATTGTTCCGTTTCCAGAGCAAAACCGCATCCCGCGATTTTGCTTCAACGGCAGCGGCGAAAACCCTGGAGTCGCCGGGTTCATCCACTCTTACCCGGCGCGAGCTTCAATTTTCCGTCCTCAAGTTCCACCAGCACCTTCTGCCCGTCCCGGATTTCCCCGGAAACAATTTTCCTCGCCAGGGGAGTCTCCACATTCTGCTGCATATAGCGGCGCAAAGGCCGCGCGCCATAGACCGGGTCATAGGCGGCCCCGGCTATGTACGCACGGGCCGCGGCATCAATTTCAAGGCCGATCTTCCGTTCCGCGAGTCTCCCCCGCAAACGCCCGGCAAGCAGTTCAACGATGCTTTCCATCTGCTCCGGCCGCAACGGCTTGAAAAGCACTATCTCGTCGATGCGGTTCAGAAATTCCGGTTTGAAATGTCCGCGCAACTCGTGCAGAATCTCCTCCTGCACGCCCGGCCGGAAGACCCCGTCCGCCGCTATGCCGGCCAGCATAAGCCCGGAGCCCAGGTTGGAGGTCATGATTATGATGGTGTTGCGGAAATCAACGGTCCTGCCCTGGCTGTCCGTGAGCCGCCCGTCGTCCAGAAGCTGCAAAAGCGCATTGAAGACGTCAGGGTGGGCCTTTTCCACCTCGTCGAAGAGGAGCACGCTGTAGGGCTTGCGCCTCACGGCCTCAGTGAGCTGCCCGCCCTCGTCATGGCCAACGTAGCCCGGAGGCGCGCCGATCAGCCTCGCTACGGAATGTTTTTCCATGTATTCGCTCATGTCGAGCCGGACCATGTTTTCCTCGCTGTCGAAAAGGGCTTCGGCCAAAGCCTTGCACAACTCCGTCTTGCCGACCCCGGTAGGTCCCAGAAAAATAAAAGACCCGGTGGGGCGGCCCTGATCGGAGAGACCGGCTCTGGAGCGCAAAACCGCCTCGGACACCGCCGTGACGGCTTCGTCCTGACCGATAACGCGCTTGTGCAGGATGTCCGGCAGCTTCAAAAGCTTGTCCCGCTCGGACTCCAGCAGCCTGCTCACCGGGATGCCGGTCCAGCGTGCCACGACCTCCGCTACGTCTTCTGGCAGCACCTCTTCGCGTATGAGCCGTGCCTCCCGCTCCTCCCCATCGACCCCGCCAGCCTCGGCGGCGGCCAGCTCGCTTTCCAGGCCGCGCAGGGTTCCATACTTGAGCTCGGCCGCCCTGTTCAAATCATAGGCCCGTTCCGCCTCCTCCACGGCTCGGCGCGTCTCCTCGATTTTTTCCTTGAGCTTGCGGGTGCGGTTGACCCCGCTTTTTTCCTTTTCCCATTGGGCCATCAGCCCGGCCTGCTTCACGCGCAGGGCCTCAAGCTCCGCGACAAGTTTTTCCAGGCGTTCGCGCGAAGCCGCGTCCGTCTCCCGACGCAGCGCCTCGCGTTCAATTTCCATCTGCATAATCCGCCGCCTGGCCTCATCCAGTTCCGCTGGCATGGAATCGATTTCCGTGCGAATCATGGCCGCCGCTTCGTCTATGAGATCAATGGCCTTATCCGGCAACTGCCTGTCACTGATGTAGCGGGAGGAAAGCTGCACAGCCTCCACAATGGCCGCGTCGGCTATACGCACCCCGTGGTGCACCTCGAAGCGCTCCTTAAGACCGCGCAGGATGGACACGGCGTCCTCACGCGCCGGCTCACTGACCAGCAGAGGCTGAAAACGCCGCTCAAGCGCCGGGTCTTTCTCTATATACTTACGGTATTCGTCCAGAGTGGTCGCGCCGATACAATGCAAGTCGCCCCTGGCCAACAGAGGTTTCAGCAGATTGCCGGCGTCCATGGCGCCATCCGTGCGCCCCGCCCCCACAATGGTGTGCAATTCGTCGATAAACAGAAGGATGCGCCCCTCGGAATCCTGAACTTCCTTCAGTACGGCCTTAAGACGTTCCTCAAATTCCCCCCGGTATTTCGCCCCGGCAATGAGCGCCCCCATATCCAGGGCGTAGAGAGATTTGTCCTTGAGTCCCTCAGGGACATCGCCGTTTAAAATCCTGTGCGCCAGACCTTCCACGATAGCCGTTTTGCCGACCCCCGCCTCGCCGATCAGCACCGGGTTGTTCTTGGTGCGCCGGCTCAGTATGCGCACACAACGACGAATCTCTGAATCCCTGCCGATGACCGGATCCAACTTGCCCCTGCGGGCCTCCTCCACCAGATCCCTCCCGAATTTGGCCAAGGCTTCGTAAGTGTCCTCGGGATTTTGCGAGGTCACCCGCCTGTTCCCGCGTACGGCGCTCATCGCCGCCAGTACGCTTTCCTCGTTGACCCTGAAGCGTCTGTTGATCCTGCCGAGAATACCCGTTGCCGGTTCCCTGGCCATTTCCAGAAAAATATGCTCTACGCTTAAAAATTCATCTTTCATCCGCGCGGCGTTTCCCCGCGCGCGCATCAGCATCTGGTGCAGACCGTTGCTGAAGGATACGCTCCCGGCGTCCACGCCCGGCCCGCTGACAGAGGGCAGGGCCCTTATTTCCCGTTCAAGGGCTTCTTCGTATTCGCGCGCCTGCACTCCGGCCTTTTCCAGAAGCCGCGGGATTAGCCCGCCCTCCTGACGCAACAGGGCCAGGGCCAGGTGCTCGGCCAGAACCTGCTGTTGACCCGAACGCAGGGCGATGTCCCTGGCTTCAAGCAAGGCCTTCTGCGTTTTCTCGGTAAAAGATTCAAATTCCATGCGCCACCTCTGCTAGAGCGTTTTACCTTTGAGATGATGCACCCGGCCCTCTCCTGCTTACGCCCGCTTCGGCGTTTAACAGCGCAAATAAATTGCGCTTGCGCCTTCGCGGCGGGCGTCAGCTCTCGCGGCCGCCAGAACAATTTCAAAGTGAAATTGCTCTGGAGCATGTACAGACCCGCCCCGCGAGTCACTTCATTGATACCCGCATTGAAAACCAAACTTTTTCCCGCGGAGGATCGTCAGCCGAAACCGCGGTTTCCGGCTGGCTCGCGCCGCTTCGCGGCGACAGCGGCCGCCGGGCCGCCGTCCAGATTTCCATGCGGAAGTCTGTAATTGTTACAGCGTAATGGTGCCGCGTCAAGCACACTATTGGATGCCGTGGGTTTTGAGCTTGCGGGAAAGGTAGCTGCGCTCAAGGCCAACGGCCTCGGCCAGACGGGAGATGTTGCCATCGTACTCCCGGAACTTTTCCGCCAGAAATTCAGCTTCAAAAAGGCTGCGCGCGCTTTTGAAGTCCGAGGGAAGAAAATTTTTGCGCTCCTCCCCGGAAACACCCGGGATGGGTTTGCCTAAATGAAATTCCGGGGGAAGGTCCACGCCCCTGATCTCTTCGCCCGCATGCAATATGAGCATGCGCTCGATAAAATTGCGCAGTTCCCGCACGTTGCCGGGCCAGACGTAAGCCAGCATGATCCGGCGCGCGTCGCGCGCAAAGCGTATGGGGGCAAGCCCCAGGTCGGCGGACAAAATGGAGGCGAAATAATCCGCCAGCAGAAAGATATCTTCCCCGCGCGCCCGCAACGGCGGGACGTGCAGGGGAAAAACGCGCAGGCGGTAATAGAGGTCTTCGCGGAAGCTCCCGGAGACTATGGCCGCTTCCAGGTCCTTGTTGGTGGCCGCTATGACCCGAACATCCGTACGCAGAGTCTGGTTCCCGCCGACGCGCTCAAAGGTTTTTTCCTGTAAAATGCGCAAAATTCTGGCCTGTGTCTTGAGGCTCATGTCGCCTATTTCATCGAGAAAAAGCGTCCCCCCGTCGGCCATTTCAAATTTGCCGGTTTTAAGGCCATCCGCCCCGGTAAAGGCCCCCTTCTCATGCCCGAAAAGCTCGCTCTCAATGAGTTCCTCCGGGATGGCCGCGCAGTTCATGGCCACCAGAGGCTTGTGCGCGCGCCTGCCGGCCTGGTGCAGGGCACGCGCTACCAGTTCCTTGCCTGTGCCGTTTTCCCCGCTGATCAGCACCCAGGTGTCAAGAGGGGCGACGCGGCTCATCTGATCGAAAAGCGTGCGCATGGCCGGGGAATCACCCATGGGGACGTTCAGCCCGCGCTCGTCCAGACGCGCGCGCAAGGCCGTATTTTCACGTTTCAAATCGCGAAATTCCAAGGCGCGCATGACCGCAATGAGCACCTTCTCCAGCGACAGCGGTTTTTCGATAAAGTCATGCGCCCCCCTCTTGATGGCGCTGACCGCGGTCTCAATGGTGCCGTGTCCGGAAATCATCAACACCGGCACGGACGAACAGCGGGCGCTCAAAACATCAAGTACGCAAAGCCCGTCCATGTCCGGCAGCCAGATATCCAGAAAAACAAGGTCCACCGCTTCTTTTTTCAGCAGTTCCAAGCCGGTTTCCGCATCAGGCGCCTCAAGAACCTGGTGGCCCTCGTCCTCCAGAATACCGCGCAAAGAAATGCGTATGCCCGCTTCATCGTCGATTATGAGAATGCGGTGACTGCCGGCGGATGACACGGCGTCCTCCCTGTTCCATCCCCAAGCGCGAATTATGGAAATCCGCGCCTGCCTTGAGGGGGACAAAGCCCTCGCAAGGGAATTACTGATGTAAACGTTGATTGATCGGGTCTTTGCCCCAAACCCTGCCGGGGGAAATGATTTCTCCCCGGACCCTCTCAGTTGTAACCATCTGAAATATCACCAGGGGACGCCGGGGACTATTCCCCTGCCGGGGGAGTGTGAGAAGACTTTGCCCCCCTCACTGGAATAAATCAGTGTTTCCATAACACTAGCACGGCCCGC
>JAISZH010000015.1 GCA_031269345.1 Desulfovibrio sp.
CAAAGAAACGATCGAAAGGGCGCCTCAGGAAGTCATTGAACTGCTGTCGTGTTTGCTGTCGCGCGCGGAGGAACTGGAGTGCCGTTTGAACAAGCATTCCGGCAACTCCGACAAGCCGCCTTCCAGTGACAGCCCCTTCCAAAAGCGTGATGAAAAAAAGCCCGCCACGAAATCAGTTCGCAAACGGTTTGGCTTCCGCCAAGAACTGCTTCCGCCAACGGGAACGATTCCGTTGTTTCCGCAGCGATGCTCTTGCGGCGTAGTCCATTTCGAGGATGTCGAGCCTTTTTATACACATCAAATTCTTGAACTGCCGCCGGTGGATATGCATGTTGAACACCTCGTCCTGCATCGCGCCCGGTGTGTTGATTGCGGCAAGCTGGTAAAAGTGGCGCTTCCTTCGGGAAAAAAGACCGGCTATGGTCCGCGCCTTTCGGCTATGGTCGTGGAATTGGCCGGATGCCATGGCGACAGCCGCCGGGCGGTTCAGGGTTTTCTTTTCTCCGTCTTGGGCATATCAATCAGCAAAGGAGCAATTCAAAAGATAGTTGCCCGGAGCGCTGAAGCGTTACAGCCTTGGTATGAGGAAATCACGGAGCGTGCGCAGTCCGCGCGGTCAATCACATTGATGAAACATCTTGGAAGACCGGCAAAAGACCCGGGTGGCTCCGGGTGATGGCTACGGACGCCGTTGCGCGATTTTTGATTCACCCGCGCCGTTCATATGAGGCTTTTGAAGCGTTGACTGGATCATGGTCCGGGATTCTTGTCAGCGGCGGGTATGCCCTATATCACAAATGGGCGCACGGCCGCCAGACATGTCTTGCCCACCTTTCAAATAGTTGCGGGCCATACGGAAGTCCGCTTTCAGATGACCAATTATCGGTTCGATAGCGCTCCGTCGGCCAACGTTCTTCCGGGCTTTTCGTTTGCTTGAGGCTGAATCCGTGGGTGTCGGAGCCTCAGGCAGAACGATTTGTGTCGTTCCCACCTGTGCTCGGCCTCGAAACCCTCTGTCGCAGATGGCTATTGCCGGAGCGCTTCCTCTGATGGCCTTGTTTCTGGCGGGAGGACATTTGGAGAGACATGGCGGTTCCTGTTCGTTTCGACCGGTTTTTTGCATCATGCGTTGCATTTCCTGTTCAAAACGCTACAGTATTGGCCTTCTTTTGCAAGATATTTTGGGATATTAACATGTTTATCAGGGCCGACTCGTTATGAAGATGGACAATAAATTTTTCGACAAGGTAGCCTCTCTCATCGAACAGTCGCGTGGTCTGGTCGGACGCACCGCCGATTTGACGATGTGCGTCACCTATTACGAAATCGGGCGCATGATTGTGGAGCAGGAGCAGGACGGTAAGGCGAGAGCCGAATACGGAAGCGGATTGCTGAAAGAACTCTCTGCTTATCTTGCCCGTCGCGTGGGCAGGGGATTTTCCGAGACGAACCTGCGGAACGCCCGGAAATTTTATCAGGTCTACTCGCCGTCGATTCAACTGTTGCTGCCCAACGTATCGGCGGATACATCGAGTGCTTCAATTCAGCAGAAATCATCTGCTGAATTGAGACAAATGCGCGCCACGCTAATTCAGCAGATATTGTCTGCTGAATCCAATCCGTTCAGGCTCGGTTGGTCACATTACCAGATTCTAATGCGCATAAAAAACGTTGATGAGCGTCGCTTTTACGAAATCGAGGCAATTAACGAGCAATGGACGCAGGAGCAGTTGAAGCGGCAGTACAACAGCAGCCTCTACGAGCGTCTTGCGCTCTCCCGCGACAAGGATGAGGTAATGCGCCTTGCGCGTGAGGGGCAGACGATGGAAAAGCCACATGATATGCTCAAAAACCCTCTTGTGCTTGAATTCTACGGTTTGGAGCAAATGCCGTCCTATTCAGAATCCGACTTGGAATCGGCAATCAACGACAACTTGCAGAAATTCCTGCTTGAACTTGGCAAAGGTTTTCTGTTCGAGGCCAGGCAGAAGCGGTTTGCCTTTGATGAGAAATCATTTTTCGTAGACCTTGTTTTCTATAACAGGCTGCTGCAATGCTATGTCCTCATCGACCTGAAAACTGGCGAGCTTCACCATCAGGATTTGGGGCAAATGTTGATGTACGTCAATTACTTCGACCGCTACGTCAAGAAGGACTTTGAGAAACCAACAGTCGGAATCCTTCTCTGTCAAGAGAAAAACGACAGCATTGTCGAACTGACCTTACCGGAAGACACCAATATCTATGCCTCGGAATATAGCCTGTATCTGCCGGACAAAGAGTTGCTGCAACAGAAGCTCGCCGAATGGACGCAGGAGTTTGAGAAAGCGCAGGAGGCATGGGAAGCTGTCAGAGACGACGGTGAGGCTTAGACTAAACGCCTAATCCTGTCGCAAAGTCTTTTTCTGAACATTGGGGTTCTGGCGGATTTCTTGAAAGCCGTTCTCGACTTGCCTGCTGATGAGTATCAGGACATCCGCGTGATCGACCCGCATCTGTTGCGAAGGCACAAAGACGGTAAGCTCGGCATCCTTGACTTGAGGATTGAGACCAAAAGTGGTAATTCTGTTGCGGTGGAGCTCCAGGTCGCTCCTCAACCATCCATCTGGAAACGCATGGAGTATTACAATGCAAGGCTCCTGACCGACCAAGTGGATTCAGGTGATGACTATGGTAAAATCAATCGCGCCATAAGCATCCTGATTTCATATCCGATTTTGATTAAGGAAAACAAGGAATTCCATTACAAATTCGTTAAGCACGATAAAAGGGCAAATATCACGTATCCTGGTTCATCAGAGATCCATGTGCTAGAGGTGCAAAAGGCGAAAGACGCGGAAGATTCGCCGTTGGTGAACTGGCTCCGCTTCTTTGCCGCCGAAACAGCGGAGGAATTTACAATGGTAGCTCAAACACGACCCGCAGTAGCCGAGGCATGGGGAGTTGTCCAATACCTCAGCGGCGATGAGGAAGCCCGGCGTCTGGCCGAATATGAGGAAATGGCCCGCAGAGACGAGGCGGACAGGCAGAAAGGCGCGTATAAACAAGGATTGCAGGAAGGACGGCAGGAAGAGAAATTGGAAGTCGCCCGGAATGCCCTGCGGAACAATATAGAGCATAGTATGATTGCCGACCTTACCGGCCTCTCTTTGGAAGAGGTGAAACGGCTTGCCGCAGACCTCCCCTGACGACAAACTTTCTCTTGATACGAATAGTGCCCCGCCGGACGCGGCTCCGGCGGGGCACTGTCTTCTTGTGAAGGGTCTTCTTGTTCGCGTCATCGGGAAGTGCCGCGTCAGAGCAATTTCACTTTGAAATTGCTCTGCCGGCCGCGAGAGCGTACGCCCGCCTTACAGCTTGGAGTCACAATTTAAGCAAATTCAAATTAAGAGAAACTTTATCGCCATTTACCGCATATTTTACTTTTCTCATTAATTCATTTTGAATTTTCATAATAGACAAATATTCACGATTTAATTTAAATGATATACCATTTTTATTCTTTATTGGTGAAAATTTTCTAGATACATAAAGACTTCGTATTCTTTCTTCAAAAAGAAACTTATTTATCAGATATAATTTTTCGCCTTTATGAATGTTAAGCACACTAGTTTGTTTCATTTCTTCCTGATTTATATCGACATTAACTTCATATCCCAGATGTCGAACAGCATTTTCATTGGAATGATAACCAGTTTTGTAACCAATTATCTGTACACGGTTACTATAATCCAAATCTTCAAATCCATAGCATCCATAATCTTCAGTCCAAAATCCACATTGATTGTGTATATTCCTGGAAATTAAAACTACTCCTCCTCCACAACCCGTAAATTCATGAAATACATCTCCAGAAGATAAATAAATTGGAGTAATTTTATGTCTTCCCAGTAGTCTATAACCTATCATTCCAATTTCTTTATTATGTTCAGAAAAATTTATTAAATTATTTAACCAATTACTATCTAATATTTCAACATCATTATCTATTTTTAGATAATAATCACTGTCAGCCAAAGACCAGCCGTAATTTGCCGCTACAGATACTCCATAATTTTTATTGAAGAAAACAACTTTAGTTTTATCGTTTATTTTAGAAAGATGAGAAAGATATTCACGAGTACCATCTGTACTTCCATTGTCTACTATATGAATTATAGTATTTGACAAATTTGTGGATAATAGACGTTCAAGACATAATCGTGTTAAATTTACACGATTCCAAGTCACCATTGTAATGTTGACAGAATGAGAATTCATAAAATTGGACGAGGTACCATTTTACTGATTTCTACAGAAATCGGTAAACATCGGCCGCAGGGACCGGGAAAAGTCCGAAGCGCAGAGTAAAATCAATTTGCCTACATGATGGATAAAAGCAGGGACTCCACCATACCGGCCAAGTCTTTGTGCCTGCCCGTGACGGTGACGAGATAGAAACGTTTGCCGGCGACCACTATGGAGGCCTCGGAGGGCACGCCTTCCGGCGATTTGAACTCGAAGGAATAATAGTTCGGATCGTTGTCCACCATGACCGGAGGGCTGCCGTGCAGCTCGGCGGCATAGATTTCCGCCAGTTCGGAGGCCTTCATGTCCTGCGTGTGCAGACGGGAAAGAAGCTCAACCGCCACCTGCATACTGGCAGAGTTGTCCGGCGCGAAAAAAGCCGTGGCGGTTCCCTCTCGCTCGACCCGCCACCCCTGCGGCAGGTCCACGGAAAAATCCTTAAAATCCGCGATCTCGGCGCGGCCCCCAAGCGGAAAGGAAGATCCGCAAAAGAGGATCAGAAAAAAAACGGCAAAGCAAAAACGCGCGCGATGCTTCATTTTTTCCTTGTGATTTCCTCTGCCAGTTGCTGCGGGACACGTTCATAATGGTGGAACTGCATGGTGAACGTAGCCCGGCCCTGGGTGCGAGAACGCAAATCCGTGGCGTAGCCGAACATTTCCGCGAGAGGCACATGGGCACGCACACTCTGGGAGCCGGGACGCGCTTCCATGCTCTGCACCCGCCCGCGTCTTCCGCTTAAATCTCCCATGACATCACCGACATATTCATCCGGTGTGACGACCTCCACATCCATGACCGGCTCCAGCAACACCGGACCGGCCTTGGAGACGGCCTCTTTGACGGCCATGGAACCGGCTATGTAAAAGGCCTGCTCGGAGGAATCCACGTCATGGAAAGAGCCGAATACCAGGGAAATTTTCACGTCCACCGTGGGGAATCCGGCCAGCACGCCGCTTCTCAGGGCGTCCTGGATGCCCTTGTCCACCGGCGCAACGTATTCCTTGGGAATGACGCCACCGGTTATGCCGTTTATAAATTCATAGCCCTTTTCCGGGTTGGGTTCAAGCTCTATGACCACATGCGCATACTGGCCGCGCCCGCCCGACTGCTTGACGTGCTTCACGTCCACTCTGGACGGCTTTGTGACGGTTTCCCGGTAGGCCACCTGGGGCTTGCCCACGTTGGCGTTTACGCTGAATTCGCGCGTCAGGCGATCCACGATGATCTCCAGATGCAGCTCACCCATTCCGGCAATGAGGGTCTGACCCGTTTCCTCGTCGCCCTTGACGCGGAAAGAAGGGTCTTCCTTGGCCAGCTTGCCGAGCGCGGCCGAAAGCGCGTCCCGGTCCGTCTTGGTCTTGGGCTCAATGGCCACTTCGATGACGGGTTCCGGAATGTCAAGAGATTCCAGACGCACCGGACGTTTCTCGTCACAGAGGGTATCGCCGGTCGAAACCTGCTTCAAACCCACAACCGCCACTATATCCCCGGCCCCGGCCCATTTTATGTCTTCACGCTTGTTGGCGTGCATCTGCAAAAGACGCCCTATGCGCTCCTTGCGCCCGGTGTTGGCGTTAAGGACGGTCATGCCGGATTCTATCATCCCGGAATAAATACGGAAAAAAGATAGATGCCCGATATAGGGGTCGGAGAAAAGTTTGAAGACCAGTCCGGCCAAAGGCTCGGCGTCATCGGCCCGGCAAACGATATGTTTCCGCCCGTCATCCGGGGCATCTCCCTCCATCTGCTCAATGTCCAAAGGGGAAGGCAGAAAGTCCACCACGGCGTCCAGCAGCGGCTGCACGCCCATATTGCGAAAGGCAGAACCGCAGAGCACGGGCACAATCTTTCTGGCAATCGTGGACTTGCGGATGCATGCGCGTATTTCGTTCTCGTCCAGACTCTCGCCGCCGAGATATTTTTCAAGCAGGGAGTCGTCTTCTTCGGCGACGGCGTCAAGAAGCTCCGCGCGGCGCAACTCGTATTCCTCTTTCAGTCGCTCGGGAACCTCGGCGAAACGAAATTCCGCCCCTTTGCTGGCCTTGTCGAAAAATATGGCCTTGCCGCGGATGAGGTCCACAATTCCTTCAAACTTGTCCTCGCTCCCCACAGGGATCTGCACAGGCACAGGCTTGGCGCTCAGCCGGTCGCGGATCATGCCCACGCAGCGCAGATAATCCGCCCCCACACGGTCCATCTTGTTCACAAAACAGATGCGGGGCACTCCGTAACGGTTGGCCTGGCGCCAGACAGTCTCCGACTGCGGCTCCACGCCCGCCACGGCGTCGAACACCGCCACGGCCCCATCCAGAACACGCAGGGAACGTTCCACCTCCATGGTGAAATCCACATGCCCGGGGGTGTCGATTATGTTCAGACGGTGGTCACGCCAGAAACAGGTTGTGGCGGCCGAGGTGATCGTAATGCCGCGTTCCTGTTCCTGTTCCATCCAATCCATGGTGGCTTCGCCCTCGTGGGTTTCCCCGATCTTATGCGAGACGCCGGTATAGAAGAGGATGCGTTCTGTCGTGGTGGTCTTGCCGGCGTCTATGTGGGCCATGATGCCGAAGTTTCGTTGATCGCAAAGCGGTGTTCTGCGGGACACTATATTCTCCATGCTGCGGTTGTTCAGAAATTCCCATGAATTGTACGGGAAATGGAATGGCGCGACGTAAAGCCGCGCCGAAATACGAAGTATTTCAAACGGCAGGGCAAAACTGAAGTTTTGCCGCAACCGCCGGAGCGTAGTTGCAGGACGCAATTTCGCTCCGGAAACCGAAAACCTGGTGCGGCGTCCGCCGCATCCGGGCGCAAAAATATGCTGCTTTTTTTACCAGCGGAAATGCGCGAAGGCCTTGTTGGCCTCGGCCATGCGATGCGTGTCTTCGCGTTTTTTCACCGCGCCGCCGCGGTTGTTGTAAGCATCCAGAAATTCCGCCGTGAGCTTGCCGGTCATGTGTTTTTCGCCGCGCGCGCGGGCGTTGTTGATCAGCCAGCGGATGGACAGGGATATCTGGCGGTCCGGACGCACCTCCATGGGAACCTGGTAGGTGGCGCCGCCAACGCGGCGGGCCTTTACTTCCTGATGCGGCTTGACGTTTTCCAAGGCTTTTTCGAAGGCCTGCAAAGGATCGTCGTTCGTCTTTTCCCCAAGCCCGGCAAGGGCGGCATAAAATATTTTCTCCGCCACGCCTTTTTTGCCGTTGTACATAAGCCGGTTTATGAAACGGGCAGCCAGCCGGCTGTTATAGATAGGGTCCGGCAGAATTTCTCGTTTGGGAACTGGGCCTTTGCGCGGCATTCGGAAATCTCCTTGAAAATGTATTATTTCGGACGCTTCGCGCCGTATTTGGAACGACTCTTGCGGCGATCGTTCACACCGGAGGTGTCCAGGGTGCCCCTGATGATGTGGTAGCGCACACCGGGGAGGTCTTTTACACGGCCGCCGCGGATCATGACCACGGAGTGCTCCTGCAGATTGTGTCCTTCGCCGGGAATATAGGCCGTGACCTCCATGCCGTTGGTAAGGCGCACGCGGGCCACCTTGCGCAGGGCGGAATTGGGCTTTTTGGGCGTGGTGGTGTACACGCGGGTGCATACGCCGCGTCTCTGCGGGCAGGCCTGAAGGGCGGGCGTTTTTTTCCGCTTCAGGATAGCTTTACGCTCTTTGCGTATAAGCTGGTTGATTGTCGGCATCATTCCTCCGATATGTCATTTACGCCTGAGGCGTCCGCTTACTGATATCCGCGTTGAAAAGTAAACTTTTCCCTGCGGAGGATAGTCAGCCGAAAACGCGGTTTTCCGCTGACTGGCGCCGCTTCGCGGCGGGAGTCCGCTCTCGCGGCCGCCAGAGCAATTTCAAAGTGAACTTGCCCTGGATGCGGACCGGGGAAATCATTTCTCCCGGCGGGGGGCGGCGGCGCCCCAATCAATCGCATTCCCCTGACAACTGTCTGATCCGCCGGCTCTGGCCGCGGGGGAAAGTACATAGACCGGAACTTCGCCTATGTCAAGCGTGCTGCCGGGTTTTCCGCATTTTTTTATGCCTCCGCCGCAAGCGCGGCCAAGGCGTTAATCGCCGCCGCCGCAAGAGGGGATCCTCCCCGGCGCCCGCGCAAGGCGAAAACGGGCGGCTTGCCTCTTCGCAGAATGAGTTCTTTGGACTGCTCGGCGTTTACAAACCCGACCGGCATTGCTACCACCAAAGCCGGCGGCGCGCCTCCCGCATCCAGATGCCCGAGAAGGGCCAGCAGGGCCGTGGGCGAATTGCCAACGGCAAAAATAGACCCGCCGACTTCATCTTTCAGGCGGCCCACCGCGGCACACGCGCGGGTGACGCCTGAGGCCGCGGCTTCCTCCGCAAGGCCCGGCAAATCCTGGATACAGACCACCCGCGTTCCGAAAGGGCTGAGCCTGCGCCGGGGGATGCCGCTGCTCAACATCCGTGTATCCGCGTAAATCGGAGATCCATTCTTCAGTGCCCTGATCCCGGCGTCTATGGCGGCGTCCGGCAGGTACATGAGGTCGAAAAGGCCGAGGTCCCCCCCGGCATGGACAATCCGGCGCGCAATCACCCGCGCGCGGCCGGAAAAACCGTTCCGTTCGCCCGCCTCCGCGTCTATTATGGCAAAAGAACGCGCCTCTATCTCCTCCGGACTACCCGCCGGATCAAGAACAAGGCAGAAATCGCGCGTCACTTCTTCCTGCTGAAAAAGGCCGTTAAACATCCTGCATCCCCCGGACCGGCGGACAGGGCCATTTCCCCGTCTCCGCCAGAGCAGACAAAACGTCCATCCGCCAGTTCAACGTATCCAGCTGAAATCACTCTGGTATATGGCAACTGCTCCCGCATGTCGGCATGCGCCACGCGATCCGGAAAAAGAAAAGGGATCGGTTGTCCGGAAAAATCCTCACAAATAATGTACTTCATAGGACATCAACCAGCGTTTCGGCATGGGGCCAGAGCCGGACTCATGAACGGTTCAGGTCCGGGAACGGCCATTTCTTCCATCATATTTTTTTTTACAGGAATAAGCAACTTTGTTGTGCCGGACAGACGCATCTTGTGCGTCTGCCCGCGGCGCATCGGTCTTGCGGCCGGAGTTTACTGATTTCAGTGGAAACCAGTAATATACTGAATTAAAATAATAAAAATTAAAATACGTATGCCCTGACTTTATTGTACGAAAACTCTTTAATATTTTTTTTTTTTGTGTTATCAGTCTCAAACTTTAACCATACAAGGAGCAGATAATGGACAACTATTTGAAAGACGCCCTGGAAATTGTCAAGGCGCAGGCCGGGGTGCGCGTCATGACAGAAGAAGAAATCACCACCATGGTCAAAAAACTTGCGGACAGCATCCGCAGCATCAGCGATGCCCCGGAAGAAACCTCTGTTGAAGAAAGCACGGCTATCGATCCGAAAAAGGCCATAAAGGAACGATCCATCACTTGTGTCGTTTGTGGAAAATCGTTCAAGCTGCTTACCAAGAAGCATCTTCTCACACACGGCTTAACCCCCGAGGAATACCGTGAACAATGCGGGTACAAAAAGGGCACCCGTCTCGTATGCAGAGCCCTGCAGCGCGAGCGGCGCAAAAAGATGCTGGACATGCAGCTCTGGCAGCGGCGCGCCAGGAAGACGGAGGCTGCTTCCTGATTCCCCGGACAAACTGTCTCGTGATCAACATGTGGGATTATGAGAGCATCTTTCGCCGAAAAAGGTGGTTTTCGGCCCGCTCACGGCGGCTTCCGGAAAGATTCTCCCGTTTATGCGCATAGCGGCAAGTTGCCGCTAACGAGTCCTGATAAAACGTATATTGTTTGGTTACAGGCCGCCGCAGAATCGCTTTTGCGGCGGCCTTATTACAGATTTCCGCATGGAACCCGTACAGCGACCCGGCCGGCCGCTGTCGCCGCGAAGCGGCGCAGGTCAGCCGAAAACAGCGTTTTCGGCTGACGATCCTCCGCAGGGAAAAGTTCACTTTTCAATGCGGGCGTCAATAATAACTACGTATCGGAACTTGAAGAATAAGGCCGCCCTTCTTCCGAAATCAGCCTTCAACCCGGTTACGCCCGGCTTCCTTGGCTTTGTACAGGTTGGCGTCAGCCTGGCGGATGCCGTCTGCTATATAACTCTCAAAGGGCATATGATCCGGTTTTCGGAAAATTTCCGCCACCCCGAAACTGGCGGTGATTTTCAGCAGCTTGCCTTCAAAATTTATCTCCATCGCCTCAACTCCGGAACGCAGACGTTCGGCGATAACCAGGGCCATCGCAAGAGAGGTGCCGGGCAGAAGCATGAGGAACTCCTCACCTCCGTAGCGGCTGCAGATGTCGGAAGGGCGCATGGAACCGGACAAGCGGGCGGCGAAGGACTTCAGGACCGCGTCTCCGCACAGGTGCCCATGCACATCGTTGAAAAGCTTGAATTTGTCGATATCGGTCAGGATCAGGCTGGAGGCATCGCCCTCCTTGACGTTGCACAGCACGTCCTGGGCGTAGTGCATAAAAGCTGACCGGTTGTAAATGCCGGTGAGGGCGTCCTTGAAGGACTTATCCTTGTATTCCTCGCTGATGTCCACAAGACGCATGATGCGGTGGGACAACTGGCTGGTCATGAGGTTGAAGGCTTCAGAAAACTCGCCGATAAAGTCTACCTTGTGGCTGTAATCGCCGCCGGCGATTTGCTTGGCCTGCCAAGTCAGATGTTTCAGGTTGGATTGCAGCGCCTTCAACCCGCCTACCACCACGCCCCTGGCATCTGTGGCGTATTCCAGGTCGCCCTTGCTAAGGGCGAGAGCCATTTTGCGGATGGCCCAGGCAAGCGCGACCAGATCCTCCAAATTTTTCACGCCCCGCAGTTCTTCGGGCGCCGTTTCAATCTTGAACCTGGGCGAACCCAGCACCTGCAGCAGGTAATCCACGATCCCGGATTCAAGCGCATTCCGGCTCTCCGCCTCAGTCCCGGACTGCCGGACAGTATCTGCTGCGGCCGGCGGAAACCTGAAATCAAGGGTCATGACCGAACTTTGCCTTGCGCTTGCAAAATTGCAAACAGCATCAGGCGGCTTTCGGCTTTACCAGAAAGCGGCAGGTACGATCCCCGGTGCACCAGCAGTCCGTTTCCTTGACCTCCAGCATCTGGCCGCTGTGCGCATAAAAAATACCGGCAATGAACCCTTCGTCGTATGTGCATACGGCATGGCCCATATCCGGAAGTCCCGAACAATCCAGATCCTCGGCCACAGTGAGATTGAAGACCAACTTGTCCACATCGGCGCTCTCCACCCGCAGAATGCCGACGTTCAAGTCCAGAAGGGCCTGCTTCACGTTTTCGACAAAAGCACTCAGCTCGTCAACCTTGCCGATGAGATGCGTGCAGAAGTTTATGCCCGCCTTGAAACCGGCGTCGTACAGGATGCGATCCGCCGTCTCCGTGCCATATCTTTCCTCCAGAACGTCCCGCAGGGTATATTGAAAAAGTCTGTAGACTTCAATGCGTGTGGTATTGCCGAGATTCGGACGCCCTTCATCCACGTCTCCAATGAAATCCCAGGAAAACTCGTATTGTCTGCCCGACATGTCAAACTCCTTGGCTCTGTATTGACCCGTACGAAGCCGCACGGTTTTGCATGAGTTAAATTCTACCGCAAAGCCCAAAAAATGCAATCCCAATCTGTCTGAGGTTCCAGGACAGACCACGTCCGCGCGCGTCACAGAATCCCCGGGTGTGTAAATTTCTATGCATAAATCTATATCTATGTGATATATATCATAATAGAAATAGTATAGAATGTTTATACTAAAATTCTATACAACGGATCAGACAAATCCGGATCGGAGACAGGCGCAAAAATACCGGCCGATACGACTTTTTTCGCCGCTTGCGCAAAGCGATGGAAATTCGCGACAGCAAACGCGCAAATCTCCGGCAAAATATCGGGCTGGCCGCCAGGAAAACGTCAATCCGCAATTTTTCTGCAATGTTACTGATACCCGCATTGAAAAGTAAACTTTTCCCTGCGTGAGGAACGTCAACGGAAAACGCGGTTTCCGGTTGACTTGCGTCGCTTCGCGGCGACAGCGCCCGCCGGGCCGCTGTCCAGATTTCCATGCGGAACTCTGTAATTTTTCTTGCGAAATCCTACAGCGTATGGCACGTTACGCGAAAAATTGTGAGCAAACAGCTCCCTCCACAGCACGACGAGGTAGGCGGCCATGAAAGTTTTTCTCCCCCTGACGGCCGCGGCGATCACAAGCCTGCTGGTCGCGGTCGGCGTCTATTTTTCTTTTTATCCCCTGCTGCTCTCCGCTTTGAACATCCTTGCCGTCATCGCCTGCATCCTGTCCCGTTCCGGAGAGCAAAGCGCGCGCCGCGCCTGCGAAACCCTGTCCGCCTACGCGCGCAGTATCCGCAACGAGACAGGCCAGACTGGCGAAAAGCCGGGTGTCGCCCTGCCGGTCTGGGCCCGGGAACTGGCGGATGATCTGGAGGCCATAAACGCTTATGCGGCGCAACAGCGCAGGCAAATTCAGGAAGCGACCAGCCGCGCCGCGCAATGCGAGCGCTCCCGCGCCGAGACGGCCAGGGCGGAAGAAGAATGCCGGCAAAAAATCGCCGCCTCGGAAAATCACCTGCGGGCCATCGCCGAGCAAACCATCAAGGCCTGCTCGGACTTGAACCGTGACATCTGCGGACTGTCGAGCATGGTGGCCGCCGTTGGCGAAAATTCCGAACTCCAGCGCTTCAGCCTGAACGAAACCTCCGAAGCCATGGAACAGATTGTCGGCAGCGTGGACGCCGTGACGCGCAGCGTGAACATCGCGGCCGAGCAGGCCGAAGCCTCGCGCTCAAAGGCGCAGACCGGGGCGCAGGAACTGCGTGAGGCGGTGCGTGACATAGAAAAAGTCAAACTCATGGCTTTGAGCCTGCGCGACGCCATGGGGCAAATGGACGCAAAAACCCATAACATCAGCTCTGTTATGGGGGTGATCAGCGAAGTCGCGGATCAGACGAACCTGCTCGCCTTGAATGCGGCCATTGAGGCGGCAAGGGCCGGAGAAGCGGGCCGAGGCTTCGCCGTCGTGGCCGACGAGGTGCGGAAACTGGCGGAAAAAACCATGCTGGCCACAACCGAGGTTCGCAACGTGGTCGGCGACATCCAGGAGGCTGCGGCCGGCAACAAAGAGGAGGTGTCCACCGCAACGGACGGCATAGTGCATTGCGCCGAGCTCGCCAGCCTTGCCGGGGGTTCGATGGACCAGATCGTGTCGGACATGGACTTGACCGCCGTGCAATTTGAAACCGTGGGTAAAGCCACGCAGGAGCAATTGGAAAGCAGCGCCCGCACCAAGTCCGCCCTTGAGCAGGTCGCCGAGGTCGCCTCCAAAACGGCGGATCAGGTGCAAACCTTCACCGCCCAGCTCGTCCGGATTACCGACAACATGGAAATCTTGGAAAGCGTGGCCCGCGCCTTTGCCTCAGGCGATCTGTCCGAGTCCGGCAACCGCATGCGCCTGATAGAATGGACCCCGGACCTCGGTATCGGCATCGAACTTATCGACAACCAGCACAAAATGCTCTGCGCCTACATAAACACACTCTATCGCGCCCTGCGGGACGGCCGCTTCGAACTGGTGGGCAGCGACATAGTGACCAGCCTCAAAGGCTATACCGTGAGCCATTTCAGTACGGAAGAGCAGTATTTCTCGCACACAAAATACCCGCAAGCGGCCGAACACACGCAAATCCACAAGAAATTTGTGGAGAAAGTGACCGCAGTGGACGCCCAACTTGCGACGGGCAATTTTCACGTGGGCGACGACCTGCTGGAATTTTTGAAAAATTGGCTGCTCAACCATATCCGGGTGACCGACCACCAGTACGCGCCCTTCGTGAAAGCCCTGATGGAAGCCAACGCCTCAAAGCGCGGGGGATCGCCGGCAAAGCCGCAACCCCGTCCCAGGGGAAACGCCGGTTAGAGCGTGTTAAGGAAACGCTGAATCATTCTTCCTCAAATTCAAGTTCCAGGCCCACAGGGCAGTGGTCCGAGCCTGGCGTGGCGGCATCTATCCAGGCGTTTTTCACGTTGCCCGCAAGTTCCCCGGAAACAAAGAAATAGTCTATGCGCCATCCGGTATTGCTTTCCCTCGCCCTTGAGCGGTAGGACCACCACGTGTACATGCCCGGCAAATCCCCGTGCAGCAGACGGAAGGTATCCAGGTAACCGGCGGCGGTGAAGCGGTCCATCCAGGCCCGTTCCACAGGCAAAAATCCTGAAAACTTCTCGTTTTCCCTGGGCCGCGCCAAGTCCACCGGACGATGGGCGGTATTGAAATCCCCGCAGACCACAACGGGTTTTGTCCCGCGCATCTCCTGCGCATGGCGTAAAAAGGCCTCATAGTACCCGAGCTTGTAATTCAGGCGTCCCTCGTCTTTTTGTCCGTTGGGGAAATAGACGTTGAAAAAGTGAAAGCGCGGCAGTTCAAGGTGAATAAGCCGCCCCTCCCCCTGCCAGACCGGATCCGGCAGATCAAAATTGACGGCCAGAGGCTTCAGACGGGAAAACACCGCCACCCCGGAGTAGCCGCGCTTTTTTGCCGCCGAGAACCAGGAAACATGATAACCGGGAAAAACACGCGCTTCTTCCGGCAGGTCCGCAAGCTCGGCCTTCACTTCCTGCAGCGCGACTATATCCGCGTCCGCGCTTTCGAACCAGGACCATCCGCCGTTTGCCCGCACGGCCCGAAACCCGTTGACGTTCCAAGAATAAAGATGCATTGACGCCTCCGTTCGCAGGGTGGATGCCGGACATATTCCCTCTTTTCAAATAGGCAAACCGGCCTTATTATAAACAAATCAATCACGGCGGACAACCGTCAGGGAGAAATGCCATGTGGGAATACACAGATAGAGTTCGGGAGCATTTTTTGAACCCGCGCAACAGCGGAGCGCTTGAAAACGCGGACGCCGTGGCGGAAGTCGGCAGCCTTGCCTGCGGCGACGCCATGAAGCTATATATCAAGGTCAAAGACGGAGTGATCACCGACGCCTCTTTTCAAACCTTCGGCTGCGCCTCCGCCATAGCCTCAAGCTCGGCCCTGACCGAGATGGTCAAGGGCAAGACCCTGGACGAGGCCATGTCCATCACCAACAAAGAGATAGCGGACTTTCTGGGTGGGCTGCCCAAGGAAAAAATGCACTGTTCGGTCATGGGCCGGGACGCCCTGGAAGCCGCGATCCGTTCCTACCGTGGAGAGCCTGCCCGGGCTTCAGACCAGGAAGGGCATCTTGTCTGCAAATGCTTCGGCGTGACCGATGCGCAGATCGTTAGAGCCATCCGGGAAAACAAGCTTACCAGCGTTGAGGACGTGACAAACTTCACCAAGGCCGGCGGCGGCTGCGGAGAGTGCCTGGAGGAAATCGGGGAAATCCTCGCCCGCGTTCTGGCCGAGGAACAGAAAGAAACGGGCGCGGAGCGTGGACAAAGCCTCCCTGCCGGCCTTGCCGATTTACGCAAGGAGAAAAAAGAATCCACGCCCGCCCTCTCCAATGTTCAGCGCATGCGCAAAGTCATGACCGCCCTTGACGAGATCATCCGGCCGCGCCTTAAACAGGACGGAGGAGACATCGAACTCGTGGATATAGAAGGCAAGGTGGTGAGCGTGGCCCTGCGGGGCATGTGTACCAGCTGCCCCTCCAGCCGCCTGACCATTGAGGGTTTTGTGCAGCAGACGTTGCGCGAACAGGTGGAACCCGGCATCACAGTTAGGGAGTTACTCCAATGAGCGGCAAGATAATCTACTTCGACAACAACGCCACCACCGGGGTGGCCCCGGAAGTGCGCGCGGCCGTGCTGCCTTTTCTGGGCGAGGAATACGGCAATCCCTCCAGCATGTACCGCTTTGCCGGCACCTCCCAACACGCCGTGCAGAAGGCGCGGGCACAGACGGCCGCGCTGCTCGGAGCCAAACCCGAAGAGATAATTTTCACCTCCTGCGGCACGGAAAGCGATTCCACTGCCATTTTCGCCGCCCTGCGCGCCAGACCGGAGAAAAAACATTTCATCACCACCCGGGTGGAACACCCCGCTGTTCTCGCGCTCGGCCAGTATCTGGAAAAGGAAGGCTACTCCGTCACCTGGATGGGAGTGGACGAAAAAGGCCGGGTGAACCTTGAGGATTTCGCCCGCGCCCTTGGCCGGGATACGGCCATGGTGTCCATGATGTACGCCAACAACGAAACCGGCAATATCTATCCGGTGGCCGAAGTCGGAGCCCTTTGCCGGGAACGGGGCGTCCCCTTCCATGTGGACGCCGTACAGGCCGTCGGCAAGCTGCCCATTGACCTTGCCACGCTGCCCGTTGATTACCTGGCCATGTCCGGGCACAAGCTCCACGCCCCCAAGGGTGTGGGCGCGCTCTACGTGCGCCGGGGCGCGCCTTTCCGCCCCTTCCTGCGCGGGGGGCATCAGGAGGGCGGACACAGGGCCGGCACGGAAGCCGTCCCGAACATCGTGGCCCTCGGCACGGCCTGCGAACTGGCCGGAAGGCACATCGAAGAGGAAAACACCAGGGTGAAAGCCCTGCGCAACGATTTGCAGCGGCGACTGTTTGAGAAAATACCGGACTGCCGGCTGAACGGAGACTTGGACTGCCGCCTGCCCAACACCTTGAACATATCTTTCCGTAATGTGGAAGGGGAAGCCATCCTGCTCCTTCTGGATCAACACGGCATCTGCGCCAGTTCCGGCTCGGCCTGCACCTCCGGAAGCCTTGAGCCGTCGCACGTGCTGAGGGCCATGGGCGTACCCTTCAACTACGCGCACGGGTCCGTGCGCCTTTCCCTCTGCCGCTACAACACGCAGGAGGAAGTGGATTTTGTTGCCGGGGTCCTGCCGGAAATAATCGCCCGCCTGCGGGAGATATCCCCATTCAAGGACTGATCCCGACGGGGCGTTTCAGGTGTGAAATTCTCTACGGAAAACCGCGCTAAGGAAACACTGATTCCAGTGAGGGGGCAAAGCCTCCTCACACTCCCCCAGCAGAGGAAGCATGCCCCTGCACCTCCAGTTGATATTTCAGATGGTTTCAACTGAGGGGGTCCGGGGGAAATCATTTCCCCCGGCGGGGTTCGGGGTGGAGCCCCGATTAAATATGATGTTGGCCTCCCCTCACATATCGGTGGCACAGCATTTCCCTAAGCAATTTCAGACTGGCCGCCTCCCGTAACCCGGCGGCGCAAGATGTCCGGATCAAGCCCGTGGGCGGCTATTTTTCTGTACAGAGTACGGCGGCTCACTCCCAGCAGATCAGCGGCGCGGCGCATGTTGCCCCCGCTGGCGGCCAGGGCCCGTTCCACCGCCTGGGGCGTATTTTCGGCTTTGAGAATAACCGGAAAATCATGTTCCTTCACGGCGGAACCGCCGGCCCTCCAGGCCGACCTCTGGAAGGGATGAGCAATCCGCAGAAGCTGCATGCATTCCAGATCCACCGCCGATCCCGGCGAGACGTGGCTCGCCAGTTCGATAATATTTTCCAGTTCGCGAATGTTGCCGTGCCAGGGATGCCCCTCCAGAACGCGGTAGGCCTCTTCGGTAAAGCCGCATACGTTTTTGTCGGAAAGTCCGGCGTATTTACGCAGAAAATGGTCGGCCAGAAGGCGTACGTCATCCACCCGTTCGCGCAGAGAAGGTATATGGATGTTGAACACGCTGAGCCGGTAATAAAGATCGTTGCGGAATACGTTGTTTTTGATAGCGGAAATAAGATCCCTGTTTGAAGCGGCAATAATGCGCACATCAATTTTTATGGCCTTGCTGCCGCCTATGCGTATAATTTCGCGGTTTTGCAACACGCGAAGCAGACTGGCCTGCACATCGAAAGGCATGTCGCCTATTTCATCCAGAAAGATCGTGCCTTCGTTGGCCAGTTCAAATTTGCCGGCGCAGCCTTCACGACGCGCCCCGGTAAAGGCGCCGCTTTCATAACCAAAGAGTTCGCTTTCGACCAAACTTCTGGGAAGAGCGGCGCAGTTGATGGCGATAAACGGACCGTTTCTGCGCTTGCTGGCATTGTGGAGGGCGTGGGCGAAAAGCTCCTTCCCCGTGCCGCTTTCCCCGGTCAGCAGAACAGTGGAATTGGTGTTTGCCGCTATGCGCGCCAGGGAGACGGCGTTGCGCATGCCCTGGTTGCGCCCCACGATGTCGTCAAAGGTGAAATAGGCCTCCGAGCCGATAATTCGGTGTACTTTCTTGTGCAGGGATTCCGCCCGCACAAAAGTGACCACATAGTTTTCCGGCCCGGCCGCGTTCAGCGAGAACATAAAATGCAGAGATTGCCCATCCCGCTCAATGATAACATTCCGGTCGTTGAGGGCTTCGTGGAGATTTTCGGCCTTCAGAGGGCGGGAACAGACGATTTCATGCAATTTACGCCCGACAATTCGCGTTTCCGGCAGCAGAAGCAGGGCGGCGGCGCGGCTGTTGATCTGGATAATTTCCAGTTCCTTGTTGAGAAACAAAATACCCGAAGGCACCGTTTCAAGGATGACTTTCGTCCGCTGCTGAATGCGGGCGATTTCATCATAGGCTTTCTGCATGGCGAACTGTTGGCTGATGGAGTTGGCTACCGAAGTGGCGAGGCCGAGAGTATGAAAAGACACCTTCTCACGCAGGCCCGTCAAACAGAACACCCCCAGCGGTTTTCCGGAGGGGTCGAAAATGGGGGCGCCGGAACAGACCCATTGCTGGTGCAGCTTGTAGTAATGCTCCTCGGCAAAGACCTGGATGGGAACGCCGGTCACCAGAGGCGTTCCTATGCCGTTCGTGCCCAGCCTGCGCTCATTGCGGTTGCATCCTTCCTGCAATTTGTTCTTCCTGGCCATGGCCATGATTTTTTCATCGCCAACGGCCTTGAGCACATAACCCTCGTCATCGCTCAAAGTGGATAAAAATCCGGAGCCTGTGGTAAAGTCGTGCAGGCGTTCCATAATCGGAATGGCTATGTCATACAGAGCCTGATGGGCGCGGATTCTTTCCCGAAGGATTTTTTCCGGCAGCAGGCTTTTATCCGCCTTGTCAAACTCCAATCCGTAAGTGCGCGAACGTTCCCAAGATTCCAGGATTTGCCTGCTCACACAGTCCTCGTCCACAGGCATACCTTGCCAGAACTGTTCCCAAGCCCTCCTGATCTTCACCCTTTTTTCAGCGAAACGCATTTTCCCGCTCATCAGGGACTCCTCCTCAGACGACTCCCGCCTATTTCGGTGTCCAAGAAAACCTTGCCCCCAATCCAGCCCGGCATCGTCCACCTCTATTCTTATACTGTGCCATGTGTCTCATGTCTATAAAAAATGGCACATATGACACATGTGCCGAAAAAGGACTCCATGCCCTCCGCGGCGCGGTTAACGCTCTTTGCTCCAGGGCATGGCTTTTGCACTAGCGAGATGTCACGCCTGTACTGTCGTAACAGGCGTGAAGATCGCTTCGCCGGAAAGCGTGGTTTCCGGCTCACTCCGCCGCCTGCGGCGGCGCGCGCCCCCTTGCGGGGTTGCGACTATTGCCGCGTGACGCGACAATAGTGCGGAAAAACACGCACAAAAAGTCCGCGAGGAACAGGCTATGCGCACAAATCGTCAAAAAGAACTGGCAGGGCATTTCTATAGAGTCATGTACCGTATCCGGCGCTTTGAGGAAGAAGTGTTCGAATTTTACAAGCGCGGGCTGATGCCGGGTCTGGCACATTTGTATCTGGGGCAGGAAGCCGTGGCCACAGGCGCCTGCGCCGCCCTGAAAGCTTCAGATTACATCGGCAGCACGCACCGGGGGCACGGCCACCTGATAGCCAGAGGAGCGGACCTGCGCCGCATGATGGCAGAAATTCTGGGCAAGGCCGCAGGCTATTCCAAAGGCAAGGGAGGCTCAATGCACATCATGGCCCTGGACAGGGGTATCCTGGGCGCGAACGGCATTGTCGGCGGCGGCATTCCCATTGCGGTGGGGGCGGCTTATTCTTCCAAACTGCGCAAAACCGACACGGTTACGCTCTCCTTTTTCGGCGATTCCGCCTCCAATGAAGGCGTTTTTCACGAAAGCGTCAATATGGCCGCCGCCTGGGATCTGCCGGTAGTTTTCGTAATCGAGAACAACCTCTACGGCATCTCTGTGGATATACGCAACGTCACCAGGGAACATCAGCTTTCCAAAAGAGCCCTGGCCTACGGAATTCCAGGTTCCACCATTGACGGCAACGATGTCTTTGCCGTTTACCGGGAGGTGGGCAAGGCCGTGGATCTCGCCCGGAAAGGGAAAGGCCCGACCATGCTCGAATGCCTCACTTACCGCTGGCAGGGCCACCATGTGGGCGACCC
Source organism: Desulfovibrio sp. (assembly GCA_031269345.1). Lineage (GTDB taxonomy): Bacteria > Desulfobacterota > Desulfovibrionia > Desulfovibrionales > Desulfovibrionaceae > Frigididesulfovibrio. The sequence goes on from JAISZH010000015.1 coordinate 20,668, forward strand.
GGGTGTTTACCGTCAGGAGGGCGAGGTGGCGGAGTGGAAGGCCAGGGATCCCATAGCCAGACTGGAAAATGAAAAAATCCTGCAACCGGAGGAAACAAGCGCAATCCGGGCGGCAGTGGACGAGGAAATAGCCGAGGCCTGCGCCTTTGCGGAAGAAAGTCCGTATGCCGGGATTGAGGAGGCTTTCACGGATGTGTTTGTGGAGTGAAACCGGAATTTGAATAAACAGCAAGGACGAACCCTTATGCGTGAACTCATGTACAGGGAAGCGGTTCAGGAAGCCCTGGACGAAGAAATGGCCAGGGATGAAAACGTGTTCGTGATCGGCGAAGATGTGGGCGTCATCGGGGGAAACTTCAAATGCACCACAGGACTGCTGGAAAAATACGGCGACCTGCGCTGCAAGGATTCACCCATCTCTGAAGCCGGGATCGTCGGCCTCGGGGTAGGGGCGGCCATTACCGGCTGCCGCCCGGTGGTGGAACTGATGTTTGCGGACTTCCTGATGGTGGCCATGGACCAAATCTGTAATCAGGCGGCGAAAATAACCTATATGTCCGGCGGCCAGGTCAAAGTGCCTCTGGTCATCCGCATGCCTCTGGGCGGCGGGCGTTCCTCCGCGGCCCAGCATTCCCAAAGCCTGCACGCCTGGGTGGCCCACTGCCCCGGTCTGAAAGTAGTTTTACCGGCCACAGCGGGGGAGGCCAAAGGACTGCTGAAAACGGCCATTCGAGACAATAATCCGGTAATTTTCTTTGAACACAAGATGCTCTATACGGTCAAATTCGGCGATGTGCCGGACAAGGATGAAGATTTCCGCATTCCTTTCGGCAAGGCGCGTCAGGTGACCGAAGGAAGCGACGTCACCGTGGTCGCCACTTCCATTATGGCGGTAAAGGCGGAAAAAGCCGCCGCCACGCTGGCTAAAGAGGGCATCTCGGTCGAAACGATTGATCCCCGCACCATTGTGCCTTTGGATACGGAAGCGATCATCCGCTCCGTAAAAAAAACCGGCAGACTGCTGATCGTGGATGAAGGTCATGCCAGCTTCGGCATCAGCGGAGAAATAGCCCTGCGTATTCTGCCGGAAATTTTTTATGACCTGGAGGCCCCCATCGAGCGTCTGGGGACGGCCGATACGCCTCTGCCCTTCAGCCCGGCTCTGGAATTTCCCCTGATCCCTGACGAAAAATCCATTGCGGCCAAGATCAGGGAAATGGCGCGGCCCGGCGGAAAAACGGCCTGATGCGGCAAAGGAGATAGCGCGATGGCTGAAATTATCATCATGCCCAAGCTGGGCTTCAATATGGATGAGGGGCAACTCGTCAAATGGCATAAAAAAGCCGGGGACGCCGTGGTCAAAGGCGAAGTGCTGTTTGAGATCAATACCGATAAAACGGCCATGCCGGTTGAGTCCACCATGGACGGGATCGTACTGAAAATCCTGTTGCAGGAAGGAGATTTCGCCCCGGTTTTCACGCCCATAGCCGTTATAGGGCAGGCGGGGGAAGACCCTGACGCTATCCTGGCCCAGGCTGGAGAAGCTTCTTCCGCAGCTTCCGAAAAAGGGGTTCTCTCCCCGGTTTCCGCTCCATCTTCCCCCGCAACGGTAGCGGCTTCCCTGAAAAACGCCGAACTCAGGCTGACCCCGAAAGCGCGGAAATTGGTCCGAGACGAAGGCATAGACCAGACCTCCCTTGCAGGCATACAGGGGAGCGGCTTCCGAGGCGGGATTACGGCCGCGGACATCAAGGCTTCCCCTTTGGCGCGTAAAACGGCCGCGCGCGATGGCATTGATCTCGCTTCCGTGCGCGGCTCCGGCGCGGGAGGGAAAATCATGCGGACCGATTTGCCGGCCGCTCCCGGCCATGCGCCTGTGCCGCCGCCCGACGCCGCGGAAAAGGCCGTCGCTTCTTCAATCCCATATAAAGGAGTACGCAGGATTATCGGTGACCGCCTTGCCGGGAGCAAGTTCACCGCCCCGCATGTCTATTTCTCCGACAGCGTGGACACAACGCGGCTTAGCGCTCTCCGCGCCCGGATCAAGGAAGCCGGGGACACGGCATCCGTTTCGGACCTGCTGATCCTCGCCGCCGGACGGGCTTTGCGCCGCTATCCCGACCTCAACGCCTCGCTGGAAGGAGAACGGATCGTCGTTTACCGCAGCGTCAACATCGGCCTTGCGGTAGCCGGCAGCAACGGTCTGGTCGTGCCGGTGCTTAAAAACGTCCAGGGAAAGAGCCTGAGCGATATCGCCGGCGAAACCCGCGATCTGGTGGAAAGGGCCAAAAGCGGACACCTCGCGCCGGAGGAATATTCCGGGGGTACCTTTACCATTTCCAATCTGGGGCCTTTCGGCATCGAAAATTTCACCGCTATCGTCAATCCGCCGGAATCGGCCATCCTGGCCGTGAGCGCCGTGCGCAAAAAAGCGGTGGTGGTCGGTGACGAAGACGGCAACGAAGTCATTGTCGCGCGACCCATTATGAATATCCAACTCAGCGTGGATCACCGGATCGTGGACGGTCTGCTTGCCGCGAATTTTGTGAAGTATTTTAAAGAATTACTAGAGAACCCCATCAGAATCCTGCTGTAACGCAACCGGTAACATGGAGGGCCGCATGGCGGCGTATGAATACGACATCACGGTCATCGGCGGAGGTCCTGGAGGCTATGTGGCCGCTCTCAAGGCGGCTGTTGAAGGCAGGCGGGTCTGTATCGTCGAGAAGGGCAGCCTTGGCGGCGTATGTTTGAATGAAGGCTGCATTCCCACCAAAACCCTGATCCGCACGGCCAACCTGCTGCATGAAATCAAGCGGGCCGGCGATTTTGGCCTTGAGGGCGTGGATGCCGGCGCCGTGACCGTCTCCATGCCCAAGTTGCAGGAACGCAAGGCGCAGGTGGTGCGGAGACTGGTGGGCGGAGTCAGGAGTCTTCTGCGCGGGCGCGGGGTCACGCTGGTGGAAGGCGCGGCCTCCTTTGTCGACGCTCACTCCATAGACGCGGGCGGCAAAAGGATAACTTCGGAATACATCATCATCGCCACGGGCTCCAGAGCGCTGATCCCGTCTTTCATCAAGACGGAAGGAAAAAACCGCATTCTGACCAGCCGCGAGGCTCTGGAACTTGACGCCCTGCCCTCTTCCATGGCCGTCATCGGCGGAGGCGTCGTCGGGGTGGAATTCGCCTACCTCTTCAACAAACTGGGCTGCAAGGTCACAGTGATTGAACTCATGGAGCACCTCCTGCCTATGGTGGATGAGGAAGTTTCCGGACTCGCCCGCAAGCGTCTGGAAAAAGAAGGCGTGGTCGTCCACACCGGCGCGAAGGTGCGTCTGGTCAAGGATAACAGCGTATTTTTCGAAAAAGGCGGGGCGGAGACGTCTGTGGCCGCCGAATGCGTCCTGTCGGCCGTGGGCAGGACGCCGGACACGGAAGGGTTGAAAGCCGCGGAGATCGGCATTGTCTTTGACCGGGGCGCCGTCATGACCGATGAATCCCTGCGCACGAATATCCCTAATATTTTCGCCGTCGGCGATGTAAACGGCAGGTCGATGCTGGCCCATACCGCCTCACATGAAGGGCTTCTGGCCGTCGAGGCTATTTGCGGCGGAACAGGGAAGATGGATTACGGAAAAATCCCCTCCTGCATTTACCTGGAACCGGAAATCGCCTGCATCGGCCTGACCGAAAAACAGGCGCGGGAGCGGCATAAAAACGTGAAGGTCGGCAGATTCCCCATGGCCGCCAACGGGAAATCTCTGGTGGAAGGGGATACGGAGGGAATGGTCAAGGTGATTGTCGAAGGGGAACTGAGTGAGATTCTCGGCGTACATATTTACGCCGTACATGCCACGGACCTGATTGCGGAAATCGCCCTTGCCCTTACGACGGAAGCGACGGCGGAGGAGATTATCCGGACCGTCCACCCGCATCCCACAATCAGCGAGGCTGTGCCGGAAGCGTTCATGGCGGCCCTCGGCAAAGCCGTACATTGCACATGAAGACGACCCCGCCCGCGATAAGCTGACGGACGGGGGTGTCGGCATGCATCGGCAACCACACTCAACCAAGGAGTATAATATG
>JAISZH010000020.1 GCA_031269345.1 Desulfovibrio sp.
CATCGGGGGCTGCGCCCCACAGCAAGCGCTGTTTCCTGAGTGGACATTCCATTGACCAAAGGAAAAACGACTGCTTGAAGGATACGTAGTTCAGTAGCAGCATTTGTTTTTGCCAATTGCTGCCGCGCTTTGGTAAGAACTTCTTTCCCTCGTGGGAGACGTGCCATAAGCACCCTCCTGGTTGAGAAAAATTATAGCAAATTTTATTTGGAAATGGAATTACGGGGGCGGGCTTTGCCCCTGGGGGGGGCCGCGGCGCGCAGGGGGGAGGCGGTCTGCGTTCTGGGGCATCCCATGCCGGACATTCTGGGGCAGGAGGTGAAGGCGACTTTCGGGCGGGTCAACGCGCTTTCGGGGGCGCGGGGGGACGGGCGTTTCCTCCAGATCGACGCGGCGATCCAGCCCGGCAGTTCCGGGGGGCCGGTTTTGAACGCTTTGGGGGAAGTGGTGGGCATGGCGACGCGCTCGGCGGACGAGGCCCTGATCCGCAGGAAATACCGGGCCACGCCGCAGAACGTCAATTACGCCCTCAAGGGGGAATACCTGATCCGGGCCATGCGCCTCGCGGGGCTTGTCCCGGAAGGGAGAGGGGCGGACGGACCGCGGGAATGGCCGGACTTGCTGGAAGACTGCCGGGAGTGGACGGTGCTGATCATGGTCCGGTAATTGCCCGGGGATTTTTTTTTCGGAATCATCGCCGGACTGATGAGGGGGCTTTGCCCCCTCACCCCCGGCAGGGGGAATGATTAGCGCTTGCCGCCTATAGATTTCAATAGGTTAATGCGCACTGCGAGGCACCAAAATGCCGCTCAAAGCAGATGCGCTTGTAACCTATTTTTGTAACCTGCCTTACCGGTTTCGTTCGCGCCATGTGGGAGCGCAGCAATAGAGAGTGGTATGCGGGCTTTTGACAAAACCTTTGAAACGGAACGGCTATTCTACGGGCAGGGCCTCAATTTCCGCAATGGTAAGGCCGGTTGCTTCGGCAATGACGCTGAGGGCAAGACCTGCTTTCCGCAAATTTGCGGCAACTTCAGCCTTGCCTCTGGCCTCGCCTTCAGCCCTGCCTTCAGCCCTGCCTTCAGCTCTGTTCAAACGGTTGCGGGCTTCTTCATCCCAACGGGCCTTATCCCAGGAGTCTTTCTGGCGGCGAAGTATTTCGTCCGCGCTCATTTCCATCAGCCGGGCCACCGGTTTTTGCAGTTCGGGATATGTCTGCTCCAGCATGGCAAACTCCTCCTTTGTGCCGGAAGCCAAAAATTTCAGCCAGGGCCAAACTTTCCTGCCGTCTTCCGCCACAGGTATTTTACACAATTCCAAAATATGAAACTCCAGCGCGTCCGTCAAGACGATGCGCCCGTCTTCGCTACGCAGTTTGAAACGGGTGTGGTAATCCGGAGTTTCCTCAAACAGGGGAAAATCCGTGATCAGCACGGAAATTACCCAGTTTACCTTTTTATACGGTTCTCTGGCTTTGATCTGCTCTCCAAGCAGTTTCGCGCCGTACACCGCCATACGCTCGCGCATTTCTCCCGTGTCGTCGCGCTGAACTTCGACATGGATAGTCTTCCCCGTCCGGGTGCGGAGTTTGAGATCCAGCACACAGGTTTTGCCGTTTTTGACATCGGGCAGAAGATTCGGGTCTTCTATCGTCACTTCCGCATATTCCTCGTCCGGCAAGTTCACAAAAGTCTTCAGGAAAGAAACGATCATGTCCACATGATTCTGATCCCCGAAGAGCTTACGGAAAACGAAGTCTTCCTTGGGAGAAAACGGCTGTCTCTCCAGCCCGGAGTTTTGTTGGTCAGTCAAAATCGGATCCTCCTGTCAATCAGAAATATCCTGTTTTATCCTGAATGTCATGTGCCGGAAAATTTCGGAAACGGAGTTGGTTATGGCCGCTGAAATTCCCGCGACAGCGGGAGTCATTCTTACTGATATCCGCATTGAAAAGTAAACTTTTCCCCGCGGAGGATCGTCAGCCGAAACCGCGTTTTCGGCTGACTTGCGCCGCTTTGCGGCGACAGCGGCCGCCGGGCCGCTGTTCAGATTTCCATGCGGAAATCTGTAATTTCAGCCTGATCCGCCGTAGGCGCGCAAATGCCCGAGGGCGATCGGAAAGACTATATCCGGAGTGAGTTTTTCCAGGCAGACGAGCCCGACATTGCAGGTATTGCGGCCGCAGGACCCGCAAGGCATGGACATGAACTGGCCGGCGTGGACATGGATGTGTTCCGGAGCCGGGAAGGTCCAGCCGAACCCGCTCGCGCCCAGAACCGTCAGGCTGGGCACATCAAGGGCCACGGCCATGTGCCTGGGCGCCGAACAGTTGCCGATCTGCATGCGTGCGCGCTCCATGCAGGCCGCGATCAGGCGCAGACCGAGCGGACCTTCGTAGGTGACCACTCGACTGGAATGGGCGCAACGGCTTTGCAGATCCCTGACGTACTCCTCCTCTCCCGGCCCGTGTGTGAGAAAAAAGAAGAGGTCCGGATCCGCTTCCGCCAGCATGTCCAGAAGGGCGGCGTAATGGCGGGCCGGCCAGCGCCTGGGGGCATAGCGATGGCTCGCCGCCACGTTTATGAATTTTTTTCCCTCAAGACCCAAGGCGGTGAGCAAAAGTCCAGCCTCCGTCCGCTCCTCGTCGCGCAAATAAAGGCGCGGACGTTCGCCTTTCCAGACAATCCCCAGAGGCGCCAGCATCCCTGCCTTGTATGCGGCCGCATAGGCGGGGACGGGCCGATGCCAGTGCGTATAAAGCGGGCGCAGATACCAGGGAGGAGGAAAGGAGACGCGCGCCGCGGCCCCGGAGAAGGCGACCACAGCCCGGCAGCGGGGGAGCTGCTGGAAGTCCACCAGCAGATCGTATTTCCCGGCCACGGTTCTGTGGTAAAAAAGGTACTCGTGCAAAACCGTGGGCAGAACGTCTTTGTCCAGAGGCAGAAAAGCGCTGATGAAAGGATTGTTCTCAAGCGCCGGAAGACATTTTTTCTCGGTGAAAACGTTAATTTCCGCCTGCGGATAGCGCCGCGCCAGAAGTTCGACAGCCGGGGTGGAAAGCAGAACGTCGCCTATCTGCCTGAGCTGGCAGACAAGGATGCGGCGCGGGGACTGCAGCGCCGGGAAATCCTGTTTCACAGCGGCCCGACCTGCTCCGCTATGCGCAGACAAAGCTCCGCTCTGTTCAGGGTATACAAATGCACCCCAGGCGCGCCGCCCGCTATGAGCTGGCGGATCTGCTCCACGGCATGGACCGCGCCCGCCTCCCTCACGGCTTCCGCCCCGCCCTTGCGGTCTGCCTCTTCCAAGGCAAGGTAAAGTTTGGCAGGAATATTGCATCCGCTCAGCCTGAGTACACGGCGCAGCAAATCCATGCTCTGCACGGGCAGCACCCCGGGCAGGATGGGCTTTGTCACTCCGAGACGGCGCAACTGCTCCACATACTCAAAATATTCCCGGCTGTCGAAAAAAAGCTGGGTAACGGCGAAATCGCTCCCAGCCTTGATTTTCATGGCCGTATACAGACGGTCCTCGGCAAAGGAGGGAGATTCCGGATGAGGGGTCAGGTAGGCGGCCACCGCGATCCCGAACGAGGGAAATTCCCGGCGCACGAAAGACACAAGATCGGCGGCATAGGTGAAAGGACAGTCTTCCCAGCGTATGTTTTCCCCCGCCGGGGGATCGCCGCGCAAGGCCAGAATGTTTTCCACCCCGGCCAACCCGAGTTTTTCAAGATAGGCGCGGATGGACTCCGGGGTAGCCCCCACGCAGGTCAGGTGATTCATGACGGTAAATCCCAGACCCGTAAGCCGGGAGGCAATTTCCAGGGTTCCGGCGGCCACCCCTCCTCCCGCCCCGTAGGTCACGGAGCAGTACAAGGGGTTGACGGCGCGCAATCTCTCGGCTACGGCAAAAAAATCGGCCCAGGCGGTCCGCTCTTTGGGCGGGAAAAATTCCAGGGAATAAAAAGGAGCGCTTTGCGCGATGGCATCTATTATTTTCATCTCACAATCCTTCATCCGCGCGGCCCGACACCGCAATTTCGCCTTTTTATCCGGGCAATGTATCCATATGGCCGGATATGTCAATACGCCCGCGACCAGACGGCCCGCGCATCTTTCCCCAATGCCCGCGATATATATCTTGAACTTATTGAATCTCAAAGCTAAAATAAATGCTGGCGGCGCGTGGCGAACGGCGGCGCAAGAACACGGAACGAACTCAAAGCCGGAGCAGGCGGGCTTTGCCCGCCGTAAGCGAACTGTTTCAAGCGTTAATTGCTCTCGGGAAAATCCCGTTCGCGCGGATTTGCGAAAGGATAAGGGATTGAGAACGGCACAAGTATTTTCGGCTTTTTTGCTTGTAGCGGCCATGCTGCTTTCCGCCTCTCCGGCCTGGACCGGGGAGGAAAGCGCGCGGCCCGCTCCGGGGCGGCTGGGCTTTGGCCTTGTCGAGCCAGGCCTCGAGCTTGCCCAGACCTCCGCCGCGCCCACGGGGCACGGAGCGCCTGGAGGACTTCACTTCACTATCCTGCGCATTGACCCGAAGCTGCATGAATTCGTCCTGTGCATGGCTTCGGAGGAAGGCCGGCCCCTTTCTCTGCCGGGCTGGAGTCTGGCGCGAAACCTGCGGGCCGGCATCAACGCCTCCATGTATCTTCCCGACGGCATCACCAGCACCGGGTGCATGCGCAACGGCACGTCAATAAACAACGGCCGCTGCGGGGAACGGCTGGGGGCTTTTTTCGTCGCCGGCCCGGCAAAAGCCGAGTTGCCGAACGCGCGCATACTGGAGCGCAACAGTCCGGGCATGCCCGCCCTGCTTGACGATTATACCGTTGTAGTGCAAAATTTCCGCTTCATGGACAGCAGGGGGAATCTGCTCTGGCGCTCCGATACCCCTGTTTACAGTATGGCGGCTGTGGCCGAGGACGAAGCCGGGCACATCCTCTTCATCCACTGCCGGGAACCAGTGCAGGGCGAAGTGTTCGCGGTCGCCCTGAAAGAATTCTCCCTGTCTTTGCGAACGGTAATGTACGTGGAGGGCGGAGCCCAGGCCGGTCTCTTCCTGCGCCTCGACGCTCTGGACAACCCCGCGCAGGGAGAACTCCCGCAGCCGCAGGGGTCCGCCTATTTCCCCCTCCCCGGCGGCGGAGGCATACACACCTGGAAAGGCATGCAAAGCATCATCAATACGCTAGGCAACCCACAGGCGCCTGTGCCGAACGTCATCGGCATCCGGCGGCGGAACGGATAAAGGAATTTTAGATGAACAAAAAAAAATGGGCAGGCGCAGCTCCTCTCATCATTTTTGCTCTTTTTTTCGGCTACAAAGATGTTACAAAAAGGATGGAGGAAAAGGCAACACAGAGATTTCAGCAAGAAATGCGACGCGATCTGGATTCATACAATTCATACATGCAAAAGAAAAAGATAAATACTGAACTGAAACAGGATATTTTCAAAGCCTTCAGTGATAAAAAAGATGAAGTCGCATATAATAAAATTTTATTTACAATGGTAAACGATACTTATGCGTACAAATTATCTGTAAAATCTATACTGGACGATGGACACTCAGAAACAGCTGTGCGTGCGGCATCGCTATATTGCAGTAATTTAAAGACATTTAACAAAGAAGACGCCGGTGATATCCAGTCTGTTGCGAAATGTTTCGAGGACTTTGGATTCAGTACCTCAACAGAAAATGACGCCTTGACAATAAAGGCAAAGGCACGTTCTTCCGGCGTTTCCCCTCCGGTGCCGCTTCAACCCGGGTCGGACCGTTGAGAACCGCATGCGCCGCCTTGCGAAGCCTCACTTCGCAAGGCGGCGCGAGATCGTGCAGATGGGCTTTGCCGCCGCCAAGCGGGCATCTCAACCGTAAACGCCCTGTTCGTTTCCTGTCTCAAAGGTTGGTAGTCAGTATCCGTCCGCCCAGCATTTCCGGAACCATAATCGGCTCACGGGCGGCGAAGCGGCCGATCTCGCCGTTGGGGAGGTTCGCCTGCCCGGCGTGCAGATACAGGGGGCGCAAGGCGATGCGGCGCAGTTCGCTGCGGTATTCCAGCATGGCCCGGCTCCTTTCCAGATCGTCGAACAGCGAGGAATAGGGCGGGGGAAGATAGGGAGGGTCCAGCACCGAGGCGGTAAAGCGCGTTCCGGGGATCGGCACGGCAAGCTTTACGCTCCCGATCAGGGCGCTCAACTCATTTGTCGCGGCAGGCATACCCACATCTCCGGCCTTTTGCGGCGCACGCAAGAGACAGCCTCATTCTCCGCGCGCCATCGGCCCGGTTTTCAATTTTCGGCATGAGCGTGACGGGTTAGCGTCATACCATTCACAAATGCCATGTTACTGATTTTACCCTCATCATTCATGATGTCAAGGGGCGTATTCCAAAATGGGCGTATTCCATAATGGATTCTCGCCCTCTTGACACGCACGAAGACCGCACGGTACAAGCCGATTTTCATCCCTTAGTTTCCTCACCGGAGACAGAACCTTAATGTGTCCGCCGCATCCGCCCGATCTGACGGGAGGCGGGAAGAAATCCATGGTCTGCCGTCAGCCTGTGCCAATGCTGGTGCCGTCACCGCCATACGCCAGAGCATGGACAAAAACATGACCCAAGTTGACACGACCGTGACCAACATTGAAGAGTCCGCGGACCTTGCGACGCAGTCCGGCGTGGCTTTGCGGGAAATCGTGCGCATGGCCGACGACACGTCCAGGCAGATGGAAGGCATCGTTACGGCTTGCGAACAACAGTCGACAGCGAACGAAAACATCAGCCACAGCGTCAACGAAATGAACGCCGTCGCCGATGAAACCGCGAAAATCATGACTGAAGCCTCGCGGGATATCGCGTCCCTCGCGGCTCAGACGGATAACCTCGGAGATCTTGTGGGCGAAATGAAACGGGCTTGACCGCAAGGAAAAACTGATGGTGCAAACTGTAGCAACGGACGAGGGAGAAGGGGCGGGGAAAACCCCGTTGCGCATACCCGGCGTCAATGTCGAAGCTTGGTTGAAGAACGCGGGCGGCGCTCTGGCGCTTTATCTGGATGTGCTTGCCATATTTTGCCGCCATGCGGAGGAAAAAAGCGCGGAGATTCTGGAGGCTGCGGAAAAAGGAGACCTCAGACGCTACACGATTCTGGTCCATGGGATTAAAGGAGCCGCGCGCGCCATAAACGCGGATGCTTTCGCCGCCCGCGCGCAAGAAATGGAACAGGCCGGAGACAACGGCGAACTGTCCACCGTAAAAGAAAAGACCGGCGGGCTTTTAGCCGACCTTGGCGCGCTGATCGGCGAGATCCGCGCCGGCATAAACGCCCGCGCCGAAGAGAAAAACGCCGGTGACGTCGACCTGCGCATCGGGGAACTGAAAAAAGCCTTGCGCGCCACGGATATCACCACTGTCAACGTCCTGCTTGCGCGTTACGCGACCATGTCCCTTGACGCTGAAAGCAGAAATGCCGTCACTGAAGTGGACCGCCATGTACTGTACGGGGAATACGAAGAGGCCATCAAAACGCTGGAGCGGTTCTGGCCGCGCGATCCTTGACAATCCGGGGCAGTCCTTATAGAGCAGTTCACGAATGAAACGAATGAAACGAATGAACTGATCTGCACAGGCAAAATTGCCATATTGCTGCGCCGCCCCTGTCCCCAGAGGTTGAATCCCTTGGCAAAAAAACGTACCCTGCAACGCTGGAGCGCCGAAGACGCGGCCGAACTTTACGGCATACGCAACTGGGGCGCCGGCTATTTTGACATCGCCCCGGAAGGTGACGTCATAGTCCACCCCTTCGGACGCAAAAACCCCGTGACCGTCAGCATCCCGGCCATCATTCAGGGAATGCGCGAGCGGGGTCTGAACATGCCCGTGCTCCTGCGCATCGAAAATATTCTGGACACACAGATCGCGCTTTTGCACGACAGCTTCCGCAAAGCCATCAAAGACCTGGGCTACAGGGGAGATTACCGGGGGGTCTTCCCGATCAAAGTCAATCAGCAGCAGCATGTGGTGGAGGCTATAGCCAGCTTCGGCACGCGCTATCACCACGGCATGGAGGTGGGCAGCAAAGCCGAACTCTTCGCCGCCCTTTCCCAGTTGCGCGACGAAGAGGCCTGTCTGATCTGCAACGGCTACAAGGACGAAGAATTTATTGAACTCGGTCTGCACGCCATTCGCATGGGATTTCTCTGCTTTTTCGTGGTCGAAATGCCGAGCGAGCTTCCCCTGCTTCTGGAGTGTTCCGAACGCATGGGGGTCAAACCCCTGATCGGGGTACGCGCCAAGCTTGCCTGTAAGGCCGGAGGACACTGGACGGATTCCGGCAGCGACCACTCCACCTTCGGCCTGACCACCACCCAGATCGTAGACGCGGTGGACGCTCTGCGCGCCAGAGGAATGCTCGACTGCTTCCGCCTGCTGCACTACCACCTTGGCTCCCAGCTCCCCAACATCCGGGATATACGGGACGCGGCCATTGAGGCCTCTCGCCTCTACGTCGGACTGGTCAAGGAAGGCGCGCCCATGGGCTTTCTCGACCTGGGAGGCGGCCTGGCCGTTGACTATGACGGCTCCCGCACCAATTTTATATCCAGCCGCAACTATACTCTGGACGAGTACTGCACGGACGTAGTGGAAGCGGTGATGGCCATACTCGACGAAAACAGTGCCCCTCATCCGGTGCTGATCACGGAATCCGGGCGGGCGACCGTGGCCTATTATTCGGTGTTGCTCTTCAATGTTCTGGACGTAAGCCGCATTGAAAACCAGGGTTCGTCTCTCGCCGGGATCGACGAGCTGATCCTGCCCGAAGACGCGCCGGAAGCCTCGCGCAACCTGCTGCAAACGCTGCAGGGGCTCAATCTGCGCAATTTGCAGGAATGTTACAATGACGCCGTGTATTACCGGGACGAAATCCGCCAGCAATTCCTGCACGGCAAAGTCTCCCTGCGCGAACGCACCGTGGCCGAACGCCTGTTCTGGGCAATCATCAACCGCATCGCCCAGGAAAAAGGCAAACTGCCGCACACTCCCAAAGATCTGGCGGAAATCGACCTGGCTCTGGCCGACATCTATTACGGCAACTTCAGCGTTTTCCAGTCTCTGCCGGATTCCTGGGCCATAGGCCAGCTTTTTCCGGTCATGCCCATCCACCGTCTCACAGAGGTTCCCACCCGCCAGGCCATACTTTCGGACATTACCTGCGACAGTGACGGGCGCATCGATCATTTCATAGATTCCGTCCAGGGCGTGAAAAACACCATAGACCTGCACGTCCTGAAAGAAGACGAGGAGTACTACCTGGGCGTGTTCCTGGTGGGCGCCTATCAGGAAACTCTGGGGGATTTGCACAACCTTCTGGGCGACACCAACGTGGTTTCAGTGCGCGTGAACGAAGACGGGAGCTTTGAGTTCGTGCGCGAGTTGCGCGGAGACTCCGTGGCCGATATCCTGTCCTACGTGGAATACGATCCCCGCCGCATTCTGGAGGGCCTGCGCAAGGCAGCCGAACAGGCCGTGCGCGCCGGACGCATCCAGCCGGCGGAACGCCTGCCGATCATGCAGGCCTTTGAAGACGGGCTGCGCGGCTACACATATTTTGAGAGGTGAGACCATGAAAAAGGCACTTATCATCGGCGCTGGCGGGGTGGGCGCGGTTGTTGCCCACAAATGCGCCCAGATTCCGGAGGTCTTCGGGGAAATCATGCTGACCAGCCGCACCAAGGCGCGTTGCGATGCGGTGGCCGCCCAGCTTCCGCGCCGCATTCACACCGCCGGAGTGAACGCGGACAACGTGCCGGAGCTTGTCATGCTCATGAAAAGCTTCAAACCGGATATCGCGATCAACGTAGCCCTGCCCTACCAGGACCTGCACATCATGGACGCATGTCTGGAATGCGGGGTGGACTATCTGGATACAGCCAACTATGAGCCGCCGGACGAGGCGAAATTCGAATACAAGTGGCAATGGGCCTACAGGGAAAAGTTCAGGGAAAAAGGCTTAACCGCCCTGCTCGGCTCCGGCTTCGATCCCGGCGTGACCAATGTTTTTTGCGCCTACGCCATGAAACACCATTTCGACGAAATCCATGAGCTGGATATAATCGACTGCAACGCCGGAGACCACGGCCTGCCCTTCGCCACCAACTTCAACCCGGAAATCAACATCCGGGAGGTCACGGCGCGCGGCCGCTACTGGGAACACGGCGAATGGGCGGAAACCGATCCTCTCTCCTGGTCCATGGTCTTTGATTTTCCAGGCGGTATAGGCAAAAAGAAATGTTATCTCATGTACCACGAGGAGTTGGAATCTCTGACCCTGAACCTGAAAGGCCTCAAACGCGCCCGGTTCTGGATGACCTTTTCGGACTCCTATCTCAATCACTTGAAAATCTTGGAAAACACCGGGATGACCCGCATCGACCCTGTGGATTACGAAGGACGGAAAATTGTGCCCCTGCGCTTTTTGAAATCCCTCCTCCCGGACCCGGCCTCTCTGGGACCGCTGACCAGAGGGAAAACCTGCATCGGCTGCCTGATCAAGGGGATCAAGGACGGCAAGACCCGCGCCTGCTATATCTACAACATCTGCGATCACCAGGAATGCTGGCGGGAGGTGAAATCCCAGGCCATAAGCTATACCACCGGCGTACCCGCCATGATCGGAGCCAGGCTCATCTTAAGCGGACCGTGGAAAAAGCCGGGGGTGTGGAACATGGAGGAGATGGACCCCGACCCCTTCATGCTGGCCCTGAACAAACACGGACTGCCCTGGGTGGAGCGTTTTGAGGAATGAACCGGGAATGACCCCCCGCGCCGTCAGCGGCGACCGCTTCTCCGCCTTGCCCACGCCCTGTTTTGTGGTGGACGAAGACCGCCTTGCCGCCAATCTCGCCGTATTGAACAGGGTACGCGAGCGTTGCGGAGCGCGCATCCTCCTGGCCCTCAAAGCCTTCGCCATGTTCAGCGTTTTTCCCCTGTTGCGCGCTTCGCTGGACGGGGTCTGCGCCTCTTCACCGCATGAAGCGCGCTTGGGCAGAGAACAGTTTTGCGCGCCGGGGGCCGAACGGGAAGTGCATGTCTTCGCGGCCGCGTACAGCGAGGCGGACATAGCGGAGGCAGCCCGGTTCGCGGACCACATAATTTTCAATTCCCCGGCCCAGCTTGAACGCCTGGGGCCCAAAGCGCGCAAAGCCGCGGAGGGCGAGGGGCGCAGCCTTGTGTTCGGCCTGCGTCTTAACCCGGAGCATTCGGAAGTTTCCGTGCCTCTCTATGATCCATGCGCCCCAGGTTCGCATCTGGGTGTGCGCGTCAAGGCCCTCAAAGGCATAAGTCCCGAGCGCCTTCGCGCACTCGGGGTTTCTGGTCTGCATTTTCACGCCCTGTGCGAGCAGGACGCCGCCCCCCTGGCCCGCACTCTGGACGCCGTGGAGGAAAAATTCGGGGAATATCTGCCCGGCATGCGCTGGCTCAACTGCGGAGGCGGGCATCACATCACCCGGCCCGGTTATGACCTCGACCTGCTCTGCGGGCGCCTCGCCCAAACCGCCCGCAAATACGGCCTGCAGATATATCTGGAGCCGGGAGAAGCCGTGGCCTTGAACGCCGGGGTTCTAGTCAGCACGGTGCTGGACGTCGTTTACGCCGACATGCCTATAGCGGTGCTGGACACATCCGCCGCCGCCCATATGCCGGACGTGCTGGAAATGCCCTACCGGCCGGAGGTCGCCCAGGCCGGGTATCCCGGAGAAAAGGCCTGGTCTTGCCGTCTGGCCGGAAAATCATGTCTGGCCGGAGACGTCATGGGCGAATATTCTTTTGCCGCGCCTCTCACGCCTGGAGACAGGGTGATCTTTCTGGACATGGCTCACTACAGCATGGTCAAAACCAACACCTTCAACGGCCTGGATCTCCCGGGCATAGCCGTGGCGGGCCTCGGCGGGCAAAGCCCGCGCCTGGTGCGGGAATTCGGATACGAGGATTTCAAGAATCGGTTGTCATAATGGCGTGTATTTTCATGTCGGCATCCGCTTTTTCCAGTCTATTCCATGCCCAGCTACCTGACTCGGGGTCATATCATGTACTCACGACACGATAGCAAAAAAACATGTCGATAGCAAAAAAACATTGACTACACATCGTTATCAAAGTATATCTACAGTTTCACGACAACGTGCCGCTTGGAAGTCCCCATCGTCTAGTCGGCCCAGGACAACGGCCTTTCACGCCGTCAACAGCGGTTCGAATCCGCTTGGGGACGCCAAAGAAAATCAAGGACTTAGAGTACAATCTAAGTCCTTTTTTCGTTGTGGGGTGGATTTGCCCCACTCTATGCCCCACAAATTTTGAAAAAGAAAAAAAAGAGGTATTATGTTCCATAAAGGAGTGATCCATATGGAACAGCTTGAACGTATAACCCACCATCCGGAAATTATGGGCGGCAAAGCTTGCATACGCGGTATGCGGGTAACTGTGGGGATGATTGTGGGGCAGATGGCCGCCGGTCTGGATGTGGACAACATTTTGGCTGATTACCCCTACCTGGAGCGAGAAGATATCAGCCAGGCTTTGCGTTACGCCGCTTGGCGGGCAGAAGAGCAGGAATTGCTTCTGACGAACGCATGAAACTGTTGCTCGACATGAACCTTTCTCCACGCTGGGTGGCATGGCTTGCCGGGGAAGGCATTGAGGCCGTGCATTGGTCGACGCTCGGCGCACCGGATGCGCCGGACGAAACGATTATGGCTGTTGCTCGCGCCGAAGGCTATATCGTGCTGACGCATGATTTGGATTTCAGCGCCATTCTTGCGGCCACTTGAGTTTGACACTTAATTTCAGACAAGTATTATAATATCAGCATGTTACCAAGGTTACAGACCTGATTTTTGTACTACATTTTCTTCGAAAGCAAGGGTGCTGTAGGCTTTACTCCAATCTCCCCGAAGAGTTGTTTTTGTTCTTCAGTCAGCGTTGTTGTCATGAAA
>JAISZH010000056.1 GCA_031269345.1 Desulfovibrio sp.
AATGTTACAACGCACTATTCCGTTGTATTGCGGCCATTGCCGCCTTTATTGCGGGTTGCCGTGAAACGTCTGGTGGCGTTGCTCTGAATCCTGATTTCAAGATCGAGGCGGCGCTGATGCGTGAAGGCGTCCAGCACAAATCCGGTGCCCAGGGATATAGCGGCCAGGATGCCAAGCGACACGGCCAGAATAGCCAGCGGAACATGCGTGATGTAGCGCGTTTGCAGCCATTCGCCGATTACGACGCCGCCGCTCAGTAAAGAACAGAGAGCAAACAGGGCCGCGACCAGGGAAAAGAAGGTCAGCGGCGAACAGTAGCGGAACAGGGTGAATATGCTCCATAATATCCGGACTCCGTCCCGGAAGGTGTGCAACTTGGAAACGCTGCCTACCGGCCTGTCCCGGTATCGTATGGGAATTTCCAGGACGCGCATGCGGGCCTGGGCAGCGAACAAGGTCATATCGGTTTCCAATTGAAACCCTTCCGTGATGATCGGATAGATTCGGACAAAATCCCTGCTCATGACCCGGTATCCTGTCATGATGTCCTTGAAACGCCGCCCGGAAACGCGGTTGACCAGACCCTGCACGAGCCTGTTGCCGAAGCCGTGAAACAGGCGGCGGTTCTCCTTGAAGTAATCGCCGCCGGACAGCCTGTCGCCGCAGACCATATCCGCCGTTCCTTCCATGACAGGGGCCAGCAGTTCGGGGAGCTGGCCGGCGGGATAGGTGCAGTCCGCGTCCGCCAGGACATAGACGTCCGCGTCAACGTCCGTCAGGGCGCGGCGCACGGCGTTGCCCTTGCCCTGCCGCTCTTCGCGCAGCACCACGCCTTCGGCTTGCAGTTCGCGCAACATGTCCCTGGCGTTGTCCGCGGTCCTGTCCGTAGAATTATTATCCACGACGCAAAAAAACGCGTCCGGCGCGACACTGTGAAATTCGCGCATTGTCCGGCCGATGGTCTGCTCCTCGTTGTAGGCGGGAAGGATGACCGCCATGGAGGTCCCCGTAATGTTCCGTTTATTGTCGTTCACATCCCCTGCCCCGCATGTTGAGGGAAAAATCCTGCACGCCCCCCGGCAAGGCGGGAAGCGGCAGGCAGGTCAAAGCCAACCAAGAAGGCAGCATGGGCCTTCAGGCCCATGCGTCTTGCGCCTGGGCGGGGTCCAAGCCCCGCCCAGGCTTCCGTCCGTACGGATACCCCGCCCTTCAGGACGGGGCCGGGCAATCCGGCCTGAAGGCCGGGGCCTCAAACCGTAAAGAAAGCTCTGATGATGGCCGGAGAATGATCTTTGCGCATGTAACGGTCACAGCTATCTGATTGTCAAGATTTTTTTGGAAGAACGCCGGTGGCGTCCGATAAGCGGCAGGGGAACATTTGCTCTGCGGGACTTTGACAAAAACAATTTTTACGCTATGTTATATACAATGGTTGTGGATTGTGCAGGCGGATATGTCTTGACCAAAACTTCCTGTATTGTCTGAAGCCTCTCACTTCAGGGAGGAGATTCCCGCTTGACGCCCGGCAAAGCCGGGCATACTTTCCCGATAGCCCATCCTTTCCGGGAGACGGAGTCATCCGGAGAACGGAGGCGGACGTGGATTGAAACCCACCTCGGCTTTGGCCACTGCTAATTCGTCTTGTCATCCGGAGAACGGCGCCGGATGTGAACTGAAACAAACACCGTCGGTCCCGTCTTGCATAAATTCGGTTTTTACAGATTTCCGCAAGGATCGATATGAGCCACGCAGCACTTACAGCGAGATACCGGCCCCAGTCCTTTGCGGAAGTGGCGGGACAGTCGATCGTCAAATCCATCCTTTCCAGGGCCGCCCTTGAGGACAGGATAGCCCCCGCTTATATTTTTAGCGGTACCAGGGGAGTGGGCAAAACCACCCTGGCCCGGATTTTCGCCAAAGCCGTGAACTGCCGGCGCGCGCCCGGCGCGGAACCCTGCAACGAATGCGACCAGTGCCGGGCCATTACCCTGGGCAACTCAGTGGACGTGGTGGAAATGGACGGCGCCTCGAACACGGGCGTGGACGACGTGCGCAGGCTCAAGGAAATAGTGGGCTATGCCCCTATGGAAGGGCGCTACAAGATATTTATCATAGACGAAGCGCACATGCTCTCCAAAAACGCTTTCAACGCCCTGCTGAAAACCCTGGAAGAGCCGCCCCCGCGCGTGACCTTCATCCTGGCCACCACTGAACCGCACAAGTTTCCGGCGACTATAGTAAGCCGCTGCCAGCACTATGTATTTAAAAGTCTTTCGGAAAAAGAACTGCTCGCCCATCTTTGCGCGGTGTTGCGGAGTGAATCCGTGGAATACGAAGAGAGCGCGGCGCGCCTTATAGCGAGACGCGGGGCGGGAAGCGTGCGGGATTGCCTGTCGCTGCTGGACCAGGTGCTGGCCCTTGGAGACGGTCCCCTGACGGAAAAATCCGTCCGCAACGTGCTGGGACTTGCCGGGATGGAAATGCAAAGGGAGATGCTTTCCGCCATACGTGACGGAGATTGCCTGCGACTGAGTTCCCTGCTCGGCGAACTGCTGGACCAGGGTCTGGATATGGGTTTTTTCCTGCGCGAACTTTCCGGCATCTGGCGCGATCTCTTTATACTGAGCCAGTCGGGCGCGGCCGCTCTGTCGGTGCTGGATCTCCCCCAAACCGAGGCGGACGCCTGCCTGGAGTTGTGCCGGGGCTTTTCCCTGCCGCAGATCCACGCCTGCTGGCAAATGACCCTGGAGGGGCAACGCCGGGTGCGTGACAGTCTGGAACCGGCTTCCGCCCTTGAACTTTTGCTGCTCAATCTGGCCATGCTGCCGCGTCTGCTTTCGCTGGAAAACATCACGGCGGCAAGCGGCGCCGGCGCACAAACGCTTGCTCCGCCGCACGAAGCGCCCCATCCGTCCCAGCCGGCCGAAGCGCCGGCCCAGCCGCCGCCAAGCCCTGAACCTGAAGAACGGCCCCTTGCTGAAGCTGCGTCAGACGACACGGTCGCTACTGTTCCGTCTACGGCCGCGTTTCCATCTCCGTCCGTTGCCGTGCGGCGGGAACCCGCCCCCTTAGCCCCTGCGCCCGCGTCCGGGGAAGCTGCCCGGAGCGGAAAGGGGAAAGGCCGGGAAGTCAGTCAGGCGCTGGCGCAGGCAAAGCAGGCGGACAAGGAAGAGATCATGAAGCGTCCTTTGGTGCTGGAAGTGGTCCGGCGCTTTGACGCCCGCTACCTGGACCACGGCAGGCGTTAGGGAAACATTGATTTATTCGTGAGTGGGCTTTGTCCCCCCTCACACTCCCTCGACAGGGGAAGCATTCCCCTACACCCCCGGCGATATTTCAGATAGTTACAACTGAAGGGGTCCGGGGGAAATCATTTCCCCCGGCGGGGTTCGGGGCGGAGCCCCGATTATAGCATTTTACCTTAAAATGCTTTAGCGGAACAACAAGGAGCAATGGTGCAGAAACTTCCCGAATCCCTGTCCGCTGTGGTGGAACAGCTCGCTCGTCTGCCCGGGCTTGGACCCAAATCCGCCCTGCGCGCTGCCATGACCTTTCTCAGGTGGCCGGCAACGGAGACCAGACGCCTTGGGGCGGCGATTTTCGAACTGCGCGAGCATCTGCATCTTTGCGGAAGCTGCGGGGCCATCTCGGATACAGACCCCTGCGCCATCTGCTCCGACCCCGCACGCGGCAGGGACGTCCTCTGCGTCACGGCGGACTGGGACAGCCTGCTCTGCATTGAGGATGGCGGGTTCTACAGCGGGCAATACTTTATTCTGGGCGGTCTGCTGGCGCCAACTGGCGACCGGGCCGCTGAAAACATGAACCTGGAGCGCCTGGACGCGCGTCTGGCAGGCGGGGAAATCCGGGAGGTCATCATGGCCCTCGGGACGACGGTGGAGGCGGAGAACACCGAGGCTTTCCTGTGCGCGCGCCTGCGCAGGGAACACCCGGACATGCTTCTGTCCCGCCTGGCCCAGGGCATCCCCCTGTGTTCGGAAGTCAAATTCATGGATCGGGATACCCTGCGCCAGTCTCTCAAGTACAGGCAGGCGCTCAAGTGAGCGGCAAAGAAAAGAGCGTAGCCCCGGCTCCTTCGCTTCCCCGCACCGGGGTGGACGTTCATGCCCATCTGGACGATCCGCGTTTCAAGGATGATTTGCAGGCTGTGCTGGAGAGGGCCTTTGCCGTGGGTCTGGCCCAGATTGTGCAGGTCTTTCTGAGCCCGTCGGCCTGGGCCGGGGGGAAAGCCGCCTTTGATCCCTACGCGCAGGTATATTTCACCCTTGGCATCCATCCGACCGAGGCGCAAAATTACGGGGCGGGCACGGAAAGCGAAATAAAAGAGGCAATCGCGCACGATTCGCGCATCCGCGCGCTCGGAGAAATCGGGCTGGACTACTACTGGAAAAAGTGCCTTCCCGCGACGCAGAAAGAGGTTTTTGTAAAACAACTGCGCCTGGCCCGTTCTCTGGACCTGCCCGTGGTCATCCATTGCCGGGAGGCCGAGGCGGACGCCCTTGACATCCTTGAGACCGAGGGTTTCAGGAATCGCCCCCTGCTCTGGCACTGCTTCGGTGGAGAGACGACCCTGGCGGAGCGGATTGTAGCGCGCGGCTGGCATATATCCGTTCCCGGCCCGGTGACATTCCCGGCCAACCGCGCCCTGCGCGCCGCCATAGCCGACGTTCCGGCGGGCTGCCTGTGCACGGAGACGGACGCCCCCTATCTTTCGCCCCAGCCTTTTCGCGGCAAACGCAACGAACCGGCGAACACGGCCTACGTCGTTGAGGCCATGGCAGAGGCCAGAGGCGTGCCGGCGGGGGAATTGTGGACCGTCTGCGGCGACAACGCCAGGCGTTTTTTCGGTATTGAATGACTATATTTGAAATATTAAATTATAGTGTCACGTCACTACAGATTTTCATCGGAAATCTGAACAGCGGCCCGCCGGCCGCTGTCGCAGCGGCACAAGACGCGAGGAGAAACCATGAGCTTCGTAAACGCCAATTATCTGAATCTGCCGGGCAGCTATCTTTTTTCTGAAATCGCCAGACGCGTGAACGCCTACGTCGAGGACAACCCCAAGCGGAAAATCATCCGTCTCGGCATAGGCGACGTGACCAGCCCTCTGCCTCCTGCCGTCATCACGGCCCTGAGCCGGGCCGTGGACGAGCAGGCCACGGATTCCGGATTCAGGGGTTACGGGCCGGAACAGGGCTACCTTTTCCTGCGTGAGGCTGTCATAGCAGACGCCTATCGGGATCTGGGAGTGGGGGCGGATGAAATTTTCGTCAGCGACGGTGCGAAGTGCGATGTGGGGAATTTCCAGGAACTTTTTAGCGCGGACAGCAAAATCGCGATCACCGACCCGGTTTATCCGGTCTATGCGGATTCCAACGTGATGGCCGGCCGGGGCGGACCCCTTGGGGAAGACGGACGCTTTGCGGGTATAATCTACTTGCCCTGCACGGCGGAGAACGCTTTTGTGCCGGCCCTGCCCGAAGAACGCCCGGACATAATCTACCTGTGCTATCCGAACAACCCGACCGGCAGCGTGCTTGACCGGGGAGAACTCAAAAAATGGGTGGACTATGCCCGCGAGCGGGAAAGCGTGATTTTTTTCGATGCCGCCTATGAGGCCTTTATCTCGGAGACAGACATCCCGCACAGTATTTATGAGATTGAAGGAGCGCTGGAAGTAGCGGTCGAATTCCGCAGCTACTCCAAGATGTCCGGCTTCACCGGCCTGCGCTGCGGTTTCGCCGTGGTGCCCCGCGCTTTGTCGGGCAGGGCGGCTTTGGGCGGCGAAAAAGTCCGCAAGGTCGCCCTGCGCGATCTCTGGATGCGCCGCCAGACCACCAAATACAACGGGTGCCCCTATATAGTGCAGCGCGCGGCCGAGGCCACGCACAGCCCTGAAGGGAAAAGGCAATGCGCGGCCCTCATCGGAGGCTATATGCAAAACGCGAGGCTCATACGCGAGGCTTTTGCCCGCAAGGGTCTGGTCGTCAGCGGCGGCATAAACGCCCCCTATGTATGGGTCACGCTGCCCGGGGGCACGGATTCCTGGCGTTTTTTCGACGCCCTGCTGCGCGAAACCGGGGTCGTGGGCACGCCCGGCGCGGGCTTCGGGCCGAGCGGGGAAGGGTGCTTCCGCCTGACCGGGTTCGGCCGGGCCGAAGATACCATTGAGGCCGTGGAGCGCCTGGAGAATTTCACGCTCTGAACAGCGTTCATGCCAAAAAATCAGTCAAAGTAGGTGGCCAGCATCACGCGGATGTTTTTTGCCTCTTCCGCGTAACCGTCCAGATCGAGCAGGGCGCGCAACTGTTCCCAAGCCGTTTTGCTGTTTCCCCTGAGCAGGGCCTGACGGACAAAGACCTCAGCCCGCTTGAAGCGTCCCGCTTCCCTGGCGATTTTGGCGCGCAGAGCCCAGAATTCCGGGTTTTCCCTCAGTACGGGCGCGGAAAGGCACAGCGCGAGCTGGGCCAGTTCTCTTTCGCCCTCAAGGCACAAGCGGGAAGCCAGGGCAAGCGGTTCCAAGTTTTTATCCGCCGAGTGCGCTACGGGTGCTACGGGCGGGTCGGGCGCTACGGGCGCCGTCGGCGCTGCTGGAGGGATCTGGGGGCAGGGGAGAATTTCCTCCTCCATGGCTTTTTCCAGAGCCGGCAGATGGCGTTGGATGCTCAGGTCCTGCGCCCAGGGCAGCTTTGTTCCCGCATAAAACTCGGCCAGGCTGTGGCGCCAGTTGGCTGGGTCCCTGGTATCCGCGTCCGCTCTGGGCCGGGCGCTTTTTTGTTCAAAGTCCTGCTGGGATTTTGTGTAATAGTGGTTGACGCGCAGCGTTTTGCCCAGGGCCGGGGTAAAATGGCAGCCCGGCGGGATGGGGTGGTGATCCTCATTGACGCAAAATTCGCCTTCCCGGAACTGAAAGGAATGCGGGGAGAGGGCGCGCGCGGTCTTGTCCGGACGGACGAAGCATTTGACGTGATAGGAGTTTTGCAGGGCGAAGGCCCAGGTGTAATTTTTCAGCACCAGCCCGCTCGGGCGGCTGAGGTGACCAGAGGAATGGAAAAGGCGCCAGGTGACGCCGACCCCGGCATATGGCTCGAATTCGGCGAGACTGATCCGCAGGTCATGGTCCGGCACGGAAAAAGCGAATTCATCAAGATCCAGAAAGCCGATCCAGAAATTTTGCGCGCCGAAATTTTTCAGGCAGTCGTCATAGACCGGGATCTGCGGTCGTACCCCCTGCACGCGCCGCACCGTGACCCGGTCTTTGTCCGCGAACCCGGCCAGGGCGTCCCGCACGGGATTTTTACTTTCATGATCGTAAATGTAAAAATGCTCGACCCCGATCAGGGAGTGGTAAGTCAGCCATTCGCGCAGATACAGGTCTTCATCCCGGACTATGGCGCACAAGGCGAGATAATGCATCAACGCAAAACCGGGTAGGCGTCCTTGTGCGCGGCTATAGCCTGACCCAGCCAGTTTACGGCCCGGCCCAGGTGGCCCATGTTGGCCAGGGCCTCGGCGTCGTTTTGCGCATCTCCCTTGTCCAGGCCGTAACCCATATTCCAGTAGGTGGAGCCGGGCACAATCATCTGGGAAATGGAAAAGAGGTGGTTAATGCTGTCAAAGACATGGATGGCCCCTCCCCGACGCGCCGCCACGACCGCCGCCCCGATTTTGCCCGCGAAGATGCGTCCGTTGGCCATGGCCGTGAAACCGGACCGATCGATAAGGGCCTTGGTTTCCGCGGTCACATCGGCAAAGTAGGTGGGGGATCCGATGATTATTGCGTCGGCGCGGGTCATTTTTTCCATGACGGAATTGAAGACATCGGAATTGTTTATACAGCGGCCGTTCAGTTTTTCGGCGCATTTCCCGCAGGCCATACAGCCCTTGATGTCCTTGCCGCCCAAGTGAAAAAGCTCGGTCTCCCACCCGGCTTCGCGCAAAGGCCGCAAAACCGCGTCCAGAAGCGTTTCCGTATTCCCCTTTTTGCGGGGACTGCCGTTTATCGCCAGCGCATACATGATTCTTTCTCCTATTGAAACGAGTGAACCGCTCTGCAAGGATTTGCGGGCAAATCCCTGCCGCGAAACAGGAGCAGGCGGGCTTTGCCGCCGTTAAGCAAGCGTCTCAAACGCAAATGCTATAGCGTGAAATCCTACGGTTTCCATTTCCTGGTTCAAAAAGAAAGCGTTACGCTTTGCCGCCGTCCTGCTCCAGAGGAAGCAGGAAATAAAAATTGTTGCCGCCCGGCGCGGGTTCGTAGCCGACCTTCCCCCTGTGGGCCGCGATGATTTCCCTGACAAAGAAAAGGCCGTGCCCCGTGCCCTGGCGTCCGGAGGAATTGGAGGCGCGAAAATTGTCCTCGAAGAGCCGCCCGGCGTCATCCGGGGCTATATGCGCGCCTGAAGTGAACACCGTGACTTTTGCCTCCCCGTCGCTCTTTTCCAGCAGGCAGCGCACCTCGGCCACGTCGGAGCCGGGCGCGGGCGCGGCGTATTTTGCGGCATTGGAGAGCAGGTTGGCCAGCACCTGGCTGATCAGGCCGTGGTCCGCGCGGACAAAACAGGGATAGGACGGCAGAACTGGCTGATCCGGCGCGGCGATCACCGCATGTTCGGCAAAGTGGGGGCGGTAGCGCTCAAACTGGGGCGAGACCACCATTTCCCCGAGATTCAGGCGCATGTTGCGCAGAACGTAGCGCCCGAGGTCAAAGTGGCTCTGACGCAGCAGGCTTTCCATAAAAAGCGCCCCGTTGCTGAAGCCCGCGTTTATCTCTTCAAATTGTTCGGCCACCGAACTGCGCAAAATGCGCAAATCGTGCAGCGCGGCCTGATCGGATACATTCAGGTTGTCCAGACAGCTTTTCATATTTTCGAGTTTGGTCTTCAGGATATTCATCTGCCTTTTGAGCCGGATATTGGGCGTGATTATGTTATGCCCGATATCGCTGGCCAACTTGCGCAAAAAAAGCAGGTGTCTGGCGTCTCTTACGGCCATCAGCATGTTGTGCAGGCAAAAGCCCAGGCGGTTCGCGTACTTTTGCAAAAAAAACAGGTCTTCTTCCGGCAGGGTTTCTTTTTCCCTGACAATCAGCACCCCGAGAATATTTTCCTCTTCCTGCCCCGGAAGATTGGGGCGCGGGCCCGCCGGCGCAGGCTTGCTTTCGGCGAAGGGACGCAGCAGGTCCTCAAGTTTGCTCCGGTCAAACACCGGGGTCAGGCAAAAACCGTCCGCCCTCGTCTGCCGGGAGATATGCGCCAGGATGCCGGGGTTCGGCAAAACCCCCTCCTTTCCTTGCTCAGACAGTACGGGATGAAAGAGGTTTCCGCTCCCATGCACGTAAAATTCCGCCTCATATGCGAACAT
The DNA here is from genome assembly GCA_031269345.1 of Desulfovibrio sp. Taxonomy (GTDB): domain Bacteria; phylum Desulfobacterota; class Desulfovibrionia; order Desulfovibrionales; family Desulfovibrionaceae; genus Frigididesulfovibrio. The sequence goes on from JAISZH010000056.1 coordinate 9,388, forward strand.
GGTGCGCAAGACAAGGGGGGCCAGGGCGTAAACCTCACGCACTTCGTAAAATTCCTGGGCCAGATCGAAAAAAATGTTGAAAGCGCGCGATTGCACGGTTGTAAAGGCGTAACTCTCGTAATCCGTAATTTTGTCCTTGATGCGCGCCCGGACCGTCTGTAAGGGGTCCGGACCGCCTGACGCCCGCGTCGTTTCATCGGAGCTGTTCATTTTTGCACCGCCGGTTTTTCTTTGTTTAAATGTAATCCTTTTCATCCGGATAGTCGATAGTCCTTTGATGTTCCAAATCGCACAGGCGGGGTGGAAACGCCCGTTATGTCACCCATGCTGCGCGTTTTCGCACAGACGGCAAAGGAGCGGCAGGCCCGGCGGTGTTTTTTCGTATATAACATTTTGAAATACCACATAAAAACTACGAGGAATGGATATGGACGATTTGGCACGATTGTTGCTCTATAATGGCGCCGATGCGGTGAAACGCTTTCCCCCAAGTCTGTTTCATCCCGCCCTTCCCCCAGGGCAGTGTCGGTTTACACAAGTCCGGCCCACCTTATACCGGACATTACATGAATCCCATTCATGTGAAAGAGCCTTCGGTCCCCCTCCGAAGGCTCTTTTGTTTGCGCTGATATTCGAATTTAACCGGCGCTCACTCCCGCGCTTCAATGACCGGTTTGTCAATTTCCGCGCGGGCGAAGCCCCCGCCCAGGGCCTTGATCAGGTTCACCACCGCGACAAGACGCAGTCCCTGCACTTCAATGACGCTGCTTTCATTGCTCAAGGCAGTGGTTTGGCTGCTTACCACCTGCAGGTAGGTGGTAAGACCGCCCTTATATTGCGAAAGGGCGATGCGCAGGGCGGAGCGCGCGGCCGCCGCGGCTCTGGTTCTGGCCGCTCCTTCCTGTTCAAGGTAGCGCAGGGCGGAGAGATTGTCTTCGACTTCCCTGAGAGAGGTCAGTACGCACTGGCGGTAGTTTGCGACCTCCCGATCGTACTGCGCCCAGGCCGCATCGGATTGCGCCGCGGTCCGGCCGCCTTCGAAGATGTTCAATGCCCCGCCCGGGCCCAGCGACCATGTGTAAAGAGCGGCGCTTTGCCAGCCCGCCGCCTGCCAGAGCAGGTTCCCCCCCAGGGTCAGACTGGGGAACCAGGCGGCGCGGGCCACTCCGATTTGCTGGTTGGCCGCCGCAACGCGCCTTTCGGCTGCGGCCACATCCGGCCTGCGCTCAAGGAGCGCTGCCGGAAGACCCGGTTGAATTTGCGGCACAGAGCGGGGCAGAGGCGCGCGCGCCAGGCTGAATCCCGGAGCCGCCTTGCCGCAGAGCAGGGCGATGCCATGCTCCAGCTCCGCCCTTTGCCGCTTGAGCGATGCCAGTTGAGCCTGGGCGCCCGCGAGCTGGGCCTCGGCCTGATCGTAATCCGCGCGCGTCGCCAACCCGCCCCTGAATTGGCTGAGCGCGAGATCGGAGGCGCGTTTGTAGGCTCCTATGGTGGATTCATAAAGCGCTTGCCGGCTGTCCAGAGAGCGGAGCAGAAAATAGTTCTGCGCGAGCTCCGCCTGTAAGAGCAGGCGCAAAGCCGCCAAATCTGCGGCCGCCGCCTGTGTTTCGGCCAGGGCGCGTTCCACGCCGGGAATGTAATTCCAGAAGCTGAGTTCCCACGACGACTGGAACCCCGCTGAATATTTGGAGCTTGCACGCAATATTTCCGAGCCGCTCCGGTCCGTGGAGAAAGGTCCGCCAAGGACGGGGAACATCATCGCGCGCGCCGTCGTCACCTGGGCGGCCGCCGCGCGCAGGTTGGCCGCGGCGGCCGCGATATCCTGGTTGCCCCGCGTCAGGCTTTGCATGAGTTCGTCCAGAACGGGATCGGCGAACAGGCCCCACCAGTTGCCGCCGCTCACCGCCGGCCTTGCCGGCCGCCAAAGCGTCCCGTCTTCCCCGGTCCCGCCTTCCTTGTAATGAACCGGCATCTCTTCCGGCAGGGAGGGTATCACGTAGTCCGGGCTGAGGTTGACGCAGCCGCCGGACAGAATGAGGAATATAAGCGCAAGCGCCGTGATAAGCCTGGGGAATGTGAAGGCGGATGGCATCGGTACAATCCGCGGGTCAGAGCAATTTCAAAGTGAGACTGCTCTGGCGGCCGCGCGAGCGGACGCCCGCCGCGAAGGAGTAAGCGCAATTTATGTGCGCTGTTAAACGCCGAAGTGGGCGTAAGTTGGAGAGGGCCGGGTGCATCATCGCAAAAGTAAAATGCTGCAGCCGGACAGGCACGTGCGCACGACAGACCGTCGCGCGCCCGAAAGTCCGGTTCGGATGTTTTCGGCGCGCGCCCTCATCCCGCGCATTTCGCGACGAGAGCCGCGCCGAGCGCCTGACCGGCGTCGCGGCATTGCTCAAGAGCCGCCTCATCCGGCACATACCGGGTTTTGATCCCCTGGACGGGCAAGTCAAATCCCATGCCGGACAAGTACTCCTCAATGATTTTGACCGACTCGCCCGACCAGCCGAAAGAGCCGAAAGCGGCACCCAGGCGGTTCTGCGGACGCAAGCCCCGCATATAGGCCAGAAAACCTGCCACAAAAGGCAAAATACCGTTATTGTGCGTGGGCGAGCCCACAACAACCAGCCCGCATCGGGCGACCTCGGCCATTATCGCGCTATGGTGGTTGCCTTTAAGGCTCATGATCCGGCAGGGCACGCCGGCGCCGGCCAGCCCTTCCGCCATGGCGTAGGCCATGCGTTCCGTGCTGTGCCACATTGTGTCATAAACGATCACCGCCCGTTTTTGCGTTTTCTGCTCGGCAAAACTCTTGTAGCTTTGCAGCACGAAATCCACGTCTTCCCTGCGGCGGAAGATCAGCCCGTGGTCCGGCGCTATCATCGCGATGTCCAGCTTCAGTTCCGAAACTTTGTCCAGCACCTGCAAAACTTGCCGCGAGTATGGAAGCACAATGTTGTGATAGTAATGGGAGAGCGCGTGCCGCAAAAGCTCCCGGCTCACTTCGTCCGCAAAGCGCTCCGAAGAGGCGATGTTCTGCCCGAACCCGTCATTGCTGAAAAGCAGACTCTCTTCCGGCATATAGGAAAACATGCTGTCCGGCCAATGGAGCATGCGTGTTTCCAGAAAGCTCAGACTGCGTTTGCCCAGGCTGATGCTGTCCCCGCTTTTCACGACTTTCAGCGGCCACTTGCCGGCATCGTGGAAATGGGCCAGAAGCGCTTTCTCTCCCATAGGCGAACAGAACACCGCTTCCGGCCGGCATTTTTCCATGAACAGAGGCAGCGCCCCGGCATGATCCGGCTCCACGTGGTTGACCACTATCCAATCTATGTCCCCGGGTCTGACGAGATGCGCGAGGCGTTCCAGCGAAACGGCCGCGTGATCGGCCTTTACGGTGTCGATGAGTGTTTTTTTCTCATCGAGGATCACATAGTTGTTGTAGGTGGTGCCGTCCGGAGAGAGCGAATAGCCGTGGAAATTGCGGCTTTCGTAATCAATCGCCCCTATCCAGTATACGTCTTTTTTTATTTGAACGGGTTTGAGCATATTTTCTTCAGTCCGGGTCATTCCGGTTCAAAATCAGATTTTCCCGCGCCGCAAACCGGACAGACCCAGTTTTCCGGCAAGTCCTCAAAGGCGGTTCCCGGCTTTACGCCGCTGTCGGGGTCTCCGTCAGCCGGATCATATACATAGCCGCAAAGGGCGCATACATACTTTTTCATTTCATTTCCCTTATGGTTTGCAGCCTCGCCTGAAAGCCTCAGGCCAAAGCCTTCCAGTGGCCGTGCAGGTTACAGTATTCGCGCGCGCTCACGTCGGTCGCGTCGGCGATGTTGAATTCGGCCTCGGGGGCCTGGCCGGGCTTCAGGTAGTGCGTATAGGAAATGCCGTCGGCCAGCAGTTCTATCCATTCGATATAGTGTTTTTCCTCCATGGGGTGGGCGACTTCGCCGACTTTCACCTTGTAGCCGCCGGGGGTTTTTTCCACCACCGGCACATGCTTTTCCTTTGCCCCGTCAGAGGTCCCTTCTTTCATCAGTTTCATGGGCGAGCCGCAACACGCCAGCTCACCCGCCCCCGCGTGCAGGGTTTCCACTATGTTGCCGCAAGTGCCGCATTTGAAGACTTCATATTGATTTGCCATCTGATACCTTCCTGTTGTTTCGAAT
>JAISZH010000120.1 GCA_031269345.1 Desulfovibrio sp.
GTATCGTATTCCCTTCCTCTTTGCCGGGAGCCGGGCCGGGGCTGAGTATGCCACCTGGGGGTTTCTGAGGCAGTATCTGGAAGGGGCGCGGAAGCGGTGGGGAAGCATTGTCAAGGCGCATGGCGTCGATGCAGCGTAACAGCGAAGGAGCCGGGTATGGCTGAAAAAACAGCGACGAAACAGCGGGGCCGTCCGTTCATGCCGGGGGAATCCGGCAACGTGACCGGGCGCCCTCAAGGTTCACGGAACAAGGCCACTATGGCCGCTCAGACAGCTTCTTGACGGCGAAGCTGATGCTTTGACCCGCCGGGCGGTGGAACTCGCGCTGGAGGGCAATATCGCGGCTTTACGGCTATGCCTGGAACGGCTGATACCACCAAGAAAGGAACGGCCGCTTGCAGTGAGGCTGCCGGATATATCCGGGGCGGCGGACCTGCCGAAGTTGACGGCCGCGCTGTTGGCCGCCGTCGGCAAAGGTGAACTGACTGCCGGGGAGGCATCGGCGCTGTCGTCTCTGGTGTCGAATCACGGCAAGGCGTTGGAACTTGCGGAACTGGAAAAGCGGGTTGCCGCATTGGAGACGAAATGAACCTGTCAAAGCGCGTTGAGAAACTGGAGCGAGCCAGACCGGAAACAGCTACCGAAGGTTGTCACCCGGCTGTCATGGCGATAATCGACAGGATTCGGGAATACGGCAAGGGAGATGACAAACCCTCCGCGCCACATCCCGAAGTCACATATGAGGACCTAAGCGCGGAAGAACGGGATTTTGTGGACAGAAACGGCTGTTCTCCGTTAATTGCGCGGCTTATTAATGTCGCTGCGGGGCGGGCAGAATGGCCGACGAAGTCAGGAAATTGAATCCACCTTGGGCGGCGGGGGGAATGCCGCTTACTCCAGTCTGGACAACATAATCAGCCAGGACGGCATCATTGATTTTCTGACCGCGCCGAAGGCAGGCAGGCGGTTGTTTCATGCGGCTATGTACCGCAGTAAGGCGGAAACCGCACAAGGATTTGTTGATTACGTCCTGAACAATGCATCTCTAAATGACAAGCCATTTTATCATCTGAGGAATGTAGACGAAACCCCCGTGGAATTGGGATATTCGCCCGTTCAGCATATTGTTAACCACCATCCTGGTTTCAGCGAGTGGGAACGTGTATCAGAGGTCATTGAACAGGGAGAAGCTTTACAACTTGGGAAGGATTTTTATTCCGGCGGGCAGGCCGCCGTCTATGTACTACCGGAAGGCGGCACATCTTTGGTGGTCATTGCGAGTCTGAAGCCTGCCAACAAGAGCGGATCACATCCAAAGCGGTTTGTTGTGCTGACGGCTTTTCGTGAAAATTCAAAAGCGGTTGAGGGGTGGATCGAGCAACGGAAAAGAAATGCCGCCACTTATTCGAGCGCCGATGGGACTCCGGCTTCACCCCCGGCCCGCAACGGGACCGCTCTCTCGAACCTCAGTGACGGCGTTGAGGAGAGTATCACTCAAATTGACGAAGAAGTCAACATTCTGCTTGGCAAGGATAAAACTCTTTTCCAGTTCGCCGGAGAGTCCTCCCGCATGTCCGCGCCGGTGCGGGCGAACCTTGCCAGGGCACAGGAGCTTGCCGAAAGCGGAACGAGTAATAACGCCATCTGCAAAAAAACTGGCTGGTTCCTGGGGATGGATGGCAGATGGCGGTATGAGATTCCGGATAATCCGGAAGATGTACACATCCCAACGTTAAGTGTCAGCAAAAAAAAATTTACCCTTGGGCAGATATACGACAACCCGGAGCTATACCGGGCGTATCCGCAATTACAAGATATGCAGGTAATGGTGCAACGTAGTTCCGGGGACGGAGCATATTACAGCCCAAAGAAGGGCTGGACACACGGAACAATAACCATAGGCATGAAAGAAGATGCAGGCGCGCTGCTACATGAAATTCAGCATGCCATCCAGGATATTGAAGGATTTGCGCGGGGTGGGAGCGTAACACTATTTACGGATGGTGATAACGGCCTTTCCTCCGAAGAGCAGTATCTCATGCTTGCCGGTGAAATTGAGGCAAGAAATACGGCAATGCGCGCCTATACTTTGAATAACGAAGAGGATCGCAGATTGGTTTCTCCCGATCTTCGCTCTGACGCCATTGTCCTGTTCGGCGGGGAGCAGGTCGCGGCGATGTCGGTTGAACACCGGGGCCGCGATCCGCGGTACGCTGAACAGCAGGCGAAGTTTGACGCCATACAGCCATTAGAAGCAAACAGTAAAGAAATACCTAAACAGCGAGGAGAAGGGTTTCTTCAGCGGCTAATTGAATGGGCAAAAGAAAGAGGTATTCTTGGGAAATGGAAAAATAACGATAAAAGATGGAAAAATATTGAAGTCTCGCCAAATAGCATTCGCAGCGTAGCAAAACATGGAACGGGAGATAAAAAACTAGCCGCGATTCTGGCAATACCAAAGTTAATTCAGAACGGCATCTATCTTGAAACAACCGTAAGAAAAGAGAAATTAAATAGTCATGTTTTCGCCAGTAAGATTATAGTTGATCGCAAGCCCTATATTGTCGGATTTGTCATCAGGGAGGATGTGAACGGCAAGCGATATTATGATCATGCTTTGACGGAAATATATGAGGGCCAAGAGATATTTGCCCCTGGCCCTGTAACCGTGTCCGCCCGGCATGGGTCCGGGGGGATGAACGCAACTTCGGAAACCATTGAAAGCATAGTCCGCAAACACCTCGGTGTCAAGCCCGATTTCACCATGAACGCCGGTACGCGCAATCGCGGTTATGTGGAGTTCGGGCCGGACCAGTACCGAATAGTCCTGGGCAAAGACGCTAACCTCTCCACCTTGATCCACGAGACAGGCCATGTCTTTGAGGAAGAGCTTCGGCGCATAGTCGCTTCCGGGCAGGCTGATGAACGGCAGGTTGCGGCGAATTGCATTACCATGGCGGATACCTTTGGCAATGGTTATGGGGGGAAGTGGAGCGCGTTTGACGTCTGGCACAG